>CAZBNW010000011.1:9555-39083 GCA_964493385.1 uncultured archaeon
GTTTTCCTTCCAGATTTATGATATCTGCGTTTGTAATCAGTTCAATATTGGGGTGTCTGCCTACACCCACGAGTTTTGGGGCAAGTATACACATCGAACAGTCATTTGTCGGGAAAGTTTTGTCCAATTGGGCCATAGTCCCTCCGATGGATGGATTCCTCTCGATAAGATAAACCTTAAACCCAGAATCAGCTAAATCTAATGCAGCTTGACAACCACCAATCCCTGCTCCAACCACCATTACAGCTCCAACTTTATTTATATCGCTCATATAAATTCCTCCAATATTATTTTTCTGATACACCCATCATTTTTGCAATTAGATTTGTTAAGTCGGAGATTTTTAATTTTATTTCGTCAGAAGTTTTCTCTTTTTTTTCATGCAACATGCATTGATAATGAATCTGGCATTTCGGACATGTAGTCACTAATAAATCCGCTACTTTTTTAGCCTCGATAATTCTATCTAGCTGTAAGGCTTTTGAAAGATCATTACAATTTATAAAGCAACTAACCCCACAGCAAGGTGCATTTTCAAGAGATCTTTCCATTTCATTAAATGTAATTCCGTGTTCCTCCATACTGTTAAGAATTTCTCTAGGAGGAGAATAAACTTTCATATGTCTTCCTAATCTACAAGGATCATGATATGTAGTTGACAAATTATAAGTTTCTGAAAATTTTAATTGATTATTTTTGATTTTATCAGCTATTAATTCAGAAAGGTGAATAACATTAAAATTAACATTTTTAATATATTTTGGATAATCTAGTTTTAAAGTTCGATAACATTCCGCGCAAGTTGTAATAACAGTTTCTATTCCTAATTTATTGATTTCATTTACATTATGTTCTGCTAATTTTTTAAAAGTCTCAAAATGTCCTTTCCAAAGGGCATCATGTCCGCAACATTTTATATTTTCAATAATAACTGGTGGTTGTTTAAGCACTTTATTTAAAATTTTTATTCCATTCTGTGCAACTTCTAGTAAATTCACATTTAAATTATCAAAAACAATATTTAAAATCGGTAAACATCCAAAAAAATATGCAATTTTTCCTTCTTTAGATACTTTATAACCATCTGGGACTAAATCTGATGATATTTTAAAACCAGATGGTCGATTTGCTTGTATTTCAGAAATAATAGTTAAGATTCCATCATGAGTTTCTTCATATTCAATTCCTTTTTTTATTAAAACTCTTCTAGCTAATTTTATAAATTCAATAAAATCTACATTTTGAGGGCAATATTCTTGACAAATCCTACAGGTTAAGCAAAATCTGAGAACTTCATCGTTTATTATCTGTTTACTTGCTCCAAAAGCTGCTAATCGAGTCATTTGATGGGGATTTAATATGAATTGTTCTGCAACAGGACAGCTCGAAGTACACATTCCGCATTGAAAACAAGTTAATAGAGTTTTTGTTTCTTCCGCTTCAGAGATTTCTTTGATTAAATTAGGATCTAACTCAGAACTTTTTATAACGTCTTCCATAGATTTTCAAATCCAATTATTTTTTTTTATTAATTAAATTGACATTTCTAATTATTAAATTTAAATCGAGAAGTTTACACTTTCGAATAACACTTTTGGTCTAATTCTGTGAAAATTTAGACCCAATTCCTCGTGTTTATATCCAAACGCTAATGCGACTAATTCTGAAAGATAGAAAATAGGCAAATCATAATTAGTATTGTTTTTCTTATTGAGCTCTCTTTGATTAAATTCATATTGCTGATAACAAGCTGGACAAACTACAGCAATGCAATTAGCCCCTGATTCTTGAATGGCTTTTAATTTTTTATCTATCATTAAAAGAGATAAATCCTTATCTGACTTCTCTACAGGATTGCCGCAACACTCCATTTTCATCTCATAATCTACAGATTCTGCCCCGAGTGCCCTAATAATCTCATCTATCGTTACAGGCTCAAACGGGTCGTCCCAATTAATTATTTCTGAAGGCCGTAAATAGTGGCATCCATAGTGAACAGCAATCTTAAAGCCATCCAAAGGTTTTTCTACGTAAGTCTTAATCTTATCTAAATATTCATATAATATTTCAGCAAAGTGTTTAACATCTACTTTACCATCGTATAATTTCCCTACCTTTTTTAAAATCTCATTTACATCTTCTTTAGCATGAGGATCCTTATTTATATAATAATTTACGCCTTTTAAAGTCTCAACGCACCCAGAACAAAAAGAAATCACTCCACCATTATTATTACATAAACTTAGATTTCTGGCTCCTAAAGCCAACCACGTTTTATGATCTAAAATTTCAACCCCCGTTGGGTCAGGACAACAACTAAATCCATCAACGTCATTTAATTTAATACCAAGCTTTTCAAACACTTTTCTTGAAGATGTTTCTAAAAAAGGGAATCGTGCAGGAATAACACAACCCAAAAATAAATCATAGGTCAATATTTATTCACCCTCCTTGGGAATATGATTTTCAAAATTAGTTTCTTTTAATATAATCTTTATCTCATTAATAGGAGCTGTTTTTATAACGGGAAGTCCTAATTTCTCCCTTCGTGTTAAAATTGCTTTTGAGTATGGAATTGCGATCCCGTTCTCTAAAACTGCTTGACCTTGCGCAATGAACGCATCAGGAACTTTTCCGGTTTCGAAGCACTTATTCTTAATTAATGTGAAAATCTCTGTAAGTTCTACTTTTTGAGGGCACAGCTCCACACAACGCTGACATGTTGAGCATAGCCACGGATTCGGTTCTTGTTTTTCAACCAATTTATCTTGTAGACCTAATATTGCCTCTTCAATAATCTTTCTAGGATTATATTTGCCATTTGTTATTAAAGCAACTGGACAACCACCACTACAAGTACTACATTGATAACAGTAGCTTAGAGAAGCATTGTGTTTCAATACCTCGTTTCGAAAATCAAAATTAATTACACTCATTTTGACAAAAAATTCAAAAAGTTATTTTAATCTATTGTTCTAGATGGATAAGAAAATTTTAGAAGTGTTAAAAAATTTATTAGAAAATTTCTAAAGTAAAAACTCAATAAGAAATTATATTTTATTACATAGCTCTTAATATTTTTAATGCAAATATTCTTCTTTTTTTTTTCTTTGTATCCTGATAACAAACTATTCAATTAATTGTTTAAATGTTTAATTTTGCTCGAATCTCTAAATAAATATACTTGAATTTAATAATTTGAATGATCGAAAATGAATATTGTGTTCAAATTTCCAAAATATATTCAAATTTAAATATTATCAAATCTAATAGTATTATGATGTGCCAAAATTGTAATTGTGACTTCTTCGAGAAATGTTCTATTGTTGGGTATATGCCTATTGGTTTTTGCTGCGAAAATTGCTATCTATATGATGAATATACCACTTGTTTAAAATCTAAATCAAAAGTTAGAGAGGAAATAGAAAAGTCAATTAAGGAATTAAGGGAAATTAAACTTATTGACACTAAGATCGAAGGAGAACTATTAAAAATCGTTATTGAACATGAAGGTAAAAAGGAGAAAACACTTATTATCGATCTTAAAAAACATTTAGAAGCTCGTTAAAAATTAATTAAAAAGAGAATAAGGATTATTTCCTCACTCATCATTAGGAATGAATTAATAAACGAATTATCATATTTTAATAATAGAAGCAAATAATTTTTTAGAATAGATATATCAAATATTTCGAGAGATTGACACATGGATATTGTAGATCTTAAAATATTGGAACTCCTTAAAGAAAATAGTAGGATGTCATTCAATGATATATCTGAAAATGTAAAGAAAACAGAAGCAACCGTTAGAAGACGTGTGAAAAAATTAATAGAAGAAGGAATAATAAAAAAATTTACAATTGACTATGAAATCGATTCAAAACAAAAGATTTACGCAACCATAAAAATTGAACCTGATTTCAAGGATATTAAACGGATATTGAAAGAAATATCAGGAATAGAAGAAGTTTCTAATATTTGGCGGCTATCAGGAGATTGTGGTTTACTTTTAAAAGTTGATATTGATTCTATAGATAAATTCAACCCATTAATTGAGGATAAAATATCTCAAATTGCTGGAATAAAGATAATTGAGACTTGTTTTATAACAGATATTATTAAGTAAAGTCCGTATAATTGTTTTTTTATATATTAACGATTAAGAAATTAGATTATTAAATCTAACCCTAAGGAAAAATAATACTTTTTTATTAGGGATCAACTTTATTTATTTTTATTAAGATTACGTATAATTCATATTAATACGCTAAGGAACATAAAAAATAAAAAACATAAATAATAAAACTTAAATTACTTTAGATAAAAAAATACTTTTAAAGATTAAATCAGATAATCTAGAAAAAGAAAAATTTTTAGATCTCGAACAAGGTGTTGAATATCGAACAAAAACTGGCTTTCAAACTATGTATTTTTGGAGCAGGAGGGGTCGGAAAAACAACATTGATAAGAAGATTTGTTACAAAAATATTTGAAGAAGATATTAAGATGACAATAGGGGCTGATTTTAGCATTAAAAATGTTGAAGTTGATGGTAAAATGGTGACACTTCGAATATGGGATTTTGCTGGTGAAGAACGTTTTAGAGTACTTTTACCTAGTTTTGCCAAGGGAGCAGAGGGGGGGATTTTCATGTTTGATATAACCAGATATTCAACAATAAAAGATATTCATGATTGGTTAGCGATTTTTGAATATTTTGTCTCCGAATCAGAAGTAAAAATACCAATTGTAATGGTCGGGGGAAAATCAGATCTGGAGGATAAAAGATCAGTTGAACCTGAGGAATCTATGGAGCTATCGAAATCTTATAATTTACAAGGTTATATCGAATGTTCTTCCAAAACAGGAGATAACGTGGAACAGGTTTTTGAATTTATAGCAAAACGAATGATGGAAAATACCAGATAAATTGTATATTAATTATTTAAATTCTTTATATCTAAGTTTTATTCTATATATAATAAAAAAAAGTCGTCTAGTTTTTTTTATTTGTTTAAAGAATCTCAATTGATCTTTAGTATTTTATTCCTTTTTCTAAAAATCAATAAATTTATATAAAAAAAATTAAAATCCTTTTATTACGTTCTTCTAATAACTTTAACTAATCCTTTTTTTCTCAAGTCATCCATCATATCTTCTATTTCTTCTACGCTTTTCTGTGCTATTGTAGCGACTTGTTCAAGTGTATTCATTCCGTCGCAAATTTTTAACACCTTAAACTGTTCCTTATTAAGCATTCCTAATTGCACTGCCATTGGTGGAATCTCCTTTACTACTATAGGAATCCTAACTTCTCCACCTTCTTTTGTTACTTTTGCACCAATTTCTTCTGTACTTGGAGAGGCGCCAAAGAAACTCTTTACGCCGGTAACATCAAAATTATCATTTATGTATACATAAATTGTATGTTCTTTTCCAGATAAATCATCTGGATCTTCTAGATCAGGAATTTGGTTAGAATGCTTATATTCTTTAGTATAAATCCCCACTTTTAGCCCGTTTATGATTTCCTTTTTGTCTATATTTAAAGCTACCATATCTTCGCAGATATCACACCAGGCCCATGCCTCTATTAATGAGAAGTATTTCTTCACTTTATTTTCTGGCATTGAAGTTCTCTTTAAACATGAATTTTTATTAGATATTTTATATGCAAATTAAGGTGTTTGTTAATTTAAAATTTAATTCACTGTTTCTTCAATAATGATTAAATCAATTTAAATCAACCAGTTAATAATTCAATATAGTGTAATTTATTTCTATTAGGCTCAATTTTGAAAACCAAAAATAATTAAAGTTATAACATATTTTAAAATCTAAGGAAAAATTTTGATAATGTACAGATGATATATCAATGGCAATGTACAAACGCAATGTGTGCTTTGGCTGTGGGAGGCCTATAACGCCGTATGAAGCAGCAGTTCATTTTCCTTGCCCTTCCTGTGGAGATGTAACAATTTGGCGATGTGAGCGTTGCAGGGAGATGGGGAAGGAATATCGTTGTTTGAAATGCGACTTTTCAGGACCCTAGAATAATTATTAAAGAGATTGTCTAAAATGGGAGAATTTATTGCGTTAATTGATGTTGTTCCTGAGGAAATTGATATAAATTTTGATGAATTTGTAGAAAAACTAAAAATTGTATTACCTGAATCTTGCGTTATCGAACAATATGATGTACTACCGGTTGCATTTGGTTTGAAAAAAGCTAGAGTTCGAGTGAGATACCCTGAAGAATGGGGTGGCACAGATAAACTTGAAGAATTATTTAGTCAAGTTGATGGAATACAAGGTATTGAGGCCATAGCTTTTTCAAAAGCCTAAAAGAGAAATCTAATTCCTTTTTAAAGTTATAAAAATTTCCAACATACTATCTTGTTTTTAAAAATCTTTTTATTTCATCCAGCATAGAATCAAACTCATCTTCTTCTGTTTTTTCAGTAGGTTTTTGCTCAACTCCTTCTTTTATTGATGAAGTATATTTTATCCATTCTTTGTTATCCTTTATAATTAGTTGTTGAACTATGGGAATTGATTCAAAATTTGGAATTAAATAATTTAATTTTATTAATCTTAATAATAAATTTTTCAAGCAATTCTTTTAAATAATTTATCTAATTCCTTATAAGAGAAAAATCTTAAAGTCGGTCTTCCGTGAGCACAGTGATAAGAATCTTTACATTTTGCTAATTCAATTAATAGACCTCTTATATCTTTTAAAGAGAGATCATCGCCTCCTCTAATGCTATTATGACATGATAAATAATTGATTATTTCTTCTGTGACCTCTGAAAAACTTTTATCCTTTCCAATCTTGGTTATGTCACTAATAATTTCTTTTATTATATTGATATCTGGAACTCTTCCCATAATAGTAGGAATTTCTCTTAAAATGAAAGTCTGTCCACCAAAATGTTCAAAATTAAATCCCAACTTTTTAATTTCATGTAAATTAGACTCTAAAAATATTCTTTCACTTGGAGAGACATCAATTTTTAAAGCAGAGATTAGTTTTTGTTTACTCATTTTTGAAGTTCTATATGCTTCTAAGAATTTTTCCTTGTTTATCCGTTCTGAGGCTGCATGTTGATCTAAAATAAATAATCCTTCTTCATTATTTTCGTTAATACCCTCTAAAACAACATATATTTTATTACTTAATTGACCCGTATGAGAGATTAAACGTAGTTTTGGAAAGTTCTTAGAAATTACATATTTTCCTCGTAAAAATGCCTCAGGTGTTATCTTTTTGTTTATTTTATCATCAATTATCTGATCTCTTAAGCTTAATTGTACACTTTCTTCCTGCTTTGTAAGTTCTTTTGGATATGTTTCTTTATATTTACTTTGGTTTTTTTGAACTTTTCTAATTGCGAATGTTTCATTTTCTTCAGAAGGTATAAACTCCTCTAATTCTGTAGATATATATTTTGCCTCCTTAACTATAAATTTATCCTCAACATAATCCTGGATGATATTATACACTTTATTATAAATAGATTCCTCTCGCTCGAATCTAACATGAAGTTTCTTTGGGTGAACATTGAAATCAATAACAGAAGGCTCAAGCTCAAGAAATATAATAAAAAACGGATATTTACTTACCATTAAAGTTCCTTCATATGCTTCACTAATAGCTCTAAACAACACATCACTAACGATATAACGTCGGTTAATGAACAAGCTTGAATAAGATCTGGTCTTTTTAGCTATATTTGGATGTCCTAATAAACCACTTATCCGGAACTTAATATCTTTTTCGATGTAATCAAAGGTTTCCATAAACTTTGCTATTTTTTTTCCATAAATATGAAATACTGTTGTTTTTAAATCATTTGACCCAGGACAATTAAGTATATCTAATTCATTATGACGATATATGAAATGGAGTTCTGGGTATGCCAAAGAATATCTCTGTACAATATCTGTAATATGACCTAATTCTGTAGCATCTTTTTTTAGAAACTTCTGCCGTGCCGGGAGGTTATAGAATATGTTTTTAACTTTAATACTTGTCCCAGCAGGACAAGAAATTTCTTTTTTATCTACAACTTTTCCTCCTTCGATATGTAAATATGCCCCTTTCTCTTCATACTCTACTCTAGAAATTATTTCAACTTTACTTACAGCAGCAATACTTGCAAGTGCTTCTCCTCTAAAGCCTAAAGTAGAAAGATTTTCTAAATCTTCAATACTTCTAATTTTATTACTTGTATGTCTCTCAAAAGCCATTTCAATATCTTCAGATGGGATGCCGATACCATCATCAATTACTTGAATTAACGATTTTCCAGCTTTTTTAACAATGACTCTTATTTCTGATGCCTGTGCATCGATGCCATTTTCAATAAGCTCTTTTACAACGTTCGCTGGTCTATCAACAACTTCTCCCGCAGCAATTTTATCTGCATCAATTATTTTTTTAATTTTACTTACTTTCACAATTTTTTTAAAACCTTTTCAAATTTTTTCTAATGATAAGATAATGTTATAAAGTTATTATATTTCTCATTACAATCAAATTTAAAATAGTACCCTATTAAAGTTTAAATAAATTTGGATCTAAGAGAGTTTTTAATTCTTTATGCACGAATGATGATTTTTAATTTATAATTAAACTGAAGGTAAGTCTTTTAAATTTCTTTTAATACTCTATAATAATTGGATTGAAGGTAAATTATGAGTAATCAAATTACAATAGACGATGAGGAAAAATCCTCACTTCATTTATATTTTATATATTTTTTTACAATTATCACTATTACTCTCATCATTTTAAGAATTTTTTTATATTTCTTTGACATCTCTGAGTGGATTAAAGAAACAAAGGATATTGATTTTAAAATTCTTATAGAAGGTATGGATAATGGTTTGATTAATTTCTACGACGACGTTGCGATTTCAGATTGGCCGCCTTATTATCTCTATTTTTGGTATTTTATATTTTTTCCAATGTATATAATACCTAATAATACCATAATAGGAGTTTATATCTGGGATATTTTACGATTAATCTTAACAATTATTGTAGTTAGAGAATCACCGAAAGTATTTAAGAACAAAAAAGATTTACTGATTTTTTATATAATGGGGATGGTTGGCTTTAGTATTGACGCTTATTATAATAATGTCAATTTTTTAATTTCATTCTTTTTATTTTATTCATTCGTATTTTTAGAAAGAGATAAAAAATGGATTGCTGGTATATTATTTGCGCTTGCTACGTTTAAAATAACCGCAATATTGTTTCTTCCAGTTTTACTTATAATTAGAAAAATAAAGTGGAAAGATTTAATTTATTTCCTAGTTCCATTTTTTATAATATGTATTCCTTATATGATTTTTCCTGATTACTTCTTTCAAATGGTAACTAATTGGTGGCATAGTGATGCTGAAATAAAAGGAATTTTATTTTTTGATTCAATTTTGTGGAAAGCTTTACAACCATCCCATTTAACGTTCATTGGCTTATTATTGATAATATTTTTAGAGAATATTAAAAATGAAAAAAATAAAAATTTGTATCGGATTATCCTTGTCTCAATAATAACAGTTTATTATATTTATTTAACTACGATAGTTTTTATAATTCCAGTAGTTCTCGGTTAGTTAAGTTTTTCTGATTCTCTTTTAAGTTCAATCAATTGATCTTTTAATTTATCTGGAGTATCTGATTTAATATCAATTTCCTTAATGATATTTAATAAATCCATAAATTTTTCTTTTTTGCTTATAGGTTCAAATAAACTTGTCTGTACATACTTTTTCTTTTTTGGAATTTTATTTTGAGAAATCTTAGCTTTACTAGCTTCAATTTCAGATTCTAAATCTTTAACTTCTCCTTTTTTTCTTTCTAAATCCTTTTCTGCTATACTTAATTCTTCAGTACATTCACTTAGCGATTCTTTAAAAGCATTTAATTCTATGTTTAATTTATCAAGTTCAATTTTTTTTCCATTTATTATCTTATCATAAAATTTTTTTGATGATGTTGTATTCCCATTTTTTATAATAGTTGTCCTAAAGGGATCTTCTTCTTCTATTTGTTCAAGAATTTCAAAAGCTCTTATTATAACATCATCTGGTATTCCAGCTAATTTAGCAACATGAATCCCATAGGATTTATCAGTACTTCCAGGTTTTAATGTTCTCACAAAATTAATACTCCCATCATCATTTTCAATAATATCTAAATGATAATTTTTTACTCCAACCAAATTAATTTCTGTTAATTGATGATAATGAGTGCTGAATAAAGTCTTGATCTTTAATTCATGCAGCTTTTCAAGAGTAGCCATTGCTATACTTTGACCATCACTAGTACTTGTTCCCCTCCCTAATTCATCTATTATTACAAGGCTTTTTGGCGTAGCATAGTTTAAAATTTTAGCTGTTTCAGTCATTTCTATCATAAATGTGCTTAATTTTCTAGCAAGATCATCTGAAGCTCCTATACGCGTGAAAATTTGATCAATTATTCCAATTGTGACAGACTTTGCTGGAACAAAACATCCCATTTGTGCTATAATACATATTAGAGCAACCTGTCTCAAATATGTGCTTTTACCTGCCATATTTGGACCAGTAATAATTAATAATTGGTCATTTTCATCATCTAAATAACAATCATTAGGTATAAATTGCTCATCTAAGTTTATTTGTTCAATTACAGGATGCCTACCTGCTTTAATTATAATTCTATTATCTTTATTTATCTTAGGGCGACAATAATTATATTTCTCTGCTATTTCAGCAAAACATCCAAGAACATCAATGATTGCAATATTTTGTGCAGTTTCTAATACATTTTTTGTTTCTTTTTCCACTTTTTCACGAACAGTGTCTAAAATTTCATATTCTAAATCATTGATTTTTTCTTCCGCATTAACAATTTTCTCTTCCAGTTCTTTTAATCTTTTAGTTGTATATCTTTTGGCATTCTTGAGAGTTGCTCTTTCAACATATTCATCAGGAATATTTCTGATATTTTTAAGAGTCCTCAGTGTTATTTCGATATAATAACCAAGAATATTATTATATCCGATTTTTAATCCTGTAGTTAAATTCCACTTTTTTTTCTGCTCCTGTTCATATTCTAATACATATTTCTTCCCATTATGAATTATATCCCTAAGCTCATCTACCTCATTGTTAAAACCATCTTTAATAATATTACCTTCTCTGATTGTAGTTGGTGGATTATCCTTAATTGAGACATCTATTAAGTTTCTAATGTCTTTAAAAGTTCTAATTTTTCTTATAAATTCTGAAATTTCCACAATATCTGCTTTTTCCAATAACTCTTTGATCTTAGGAACTTTTTCTAAGGAATTTTTGATATTTATTAAATCTCGGGCATTGCTACGACCACTATAATTAATTCTATTAATAAATCTTTCAAGATCACCAAGTACTCTCAATTCTTCCCTTAATTCAGATCTTAAAAAGATATCATCCTTAAATTTTTGAACGATATTAAGTCTTTGATTAATTTCCTCAATATCTGTTAAAGGTTGGAGAATAAACTTCTTTAATAAACGTGCTCCCATAGGTGTATGGGTGTGGTTGAAAATAGAATATAGCGTAGCATCTTTTCCTCTCTCCCATAAAGAATTAATTAATTCTAAATTTCTTTGTGTAATGTAGTCCAGATGTAATATGTTTCTTTCTCGGATAATACTGATTTTAAAAATATTAGGAATTACATCTCTTTGTGTATCCTTTAAAAAAGTTAATAGACCACCGGCTGCCTGAACAGCCATTTGTTTATCTTCTAACCCAAAACTTTTTAAATTTGAAATTTTAAAATGACGAGTAATTAAAGTGTAAGCCTCCTCATATAAAAACACATTTTCTTCATAAGGTTTAATGATTGCTTTTGTAAGATCTGTTAGAAGTATAAAAAGTCTTTCATCCATTTTCAGCTCGGATGGTATTATTAATTCTACAGGATCGTATTGAGAAAACAAGCTTAGCAATTTTTCTTGGGGATCTTGTTCTTTATCTGAAAATTCAGTCGCTACAAATTCTCCAGTGGATATATCAGCGAAAGCAACACCAAATCCACTTCTTTCTTTTATCATAGAGGCAATATAGTTATTTTCATTGGATTTTAACAAATTTGGTTCTAGGATTGTACCTGGTGAAAGTATCCGAGTAACCCCTCTCTTCACAATTCTTCCCTTTACAGTCGCTGGATCTTCTAATTGATCAACTATTACCAAAGTCTCACCAAGATTCATAAGATTATTAAAGTAATTGTGACCAGAATGGTGTGGAATCCCTGCTAAAGGAACATCTCCTCTCTTTGTTAATGTTATCCCTAAAAGTTTTGAAATTTTTTCTGCATCATCATAGAAAAACTCATAAAAATCGCCCATTCGGTATGCAATGAGATTATTCGAAGGAAACCTTTTACGAATAGAATACCAATGCTTTAACATAGGAGTTAGCTTCCTTTCGTTTATTTCCTTCATAATTAGCTCATTTGAAATTTAACAGAGATTTTTAATCCATATAATCAATTATAACAGTAAATTTATATTAACCATATTTGTTAAAATTTTAATAACAATTATAAAGAAGATATTTTGGCTTTTTATTATTTTTAAGAGACCTCCAAAATACTAAGAAATTCATTGATGTTATAAATTACGTGTAAATAAAAAGAAAAAAATTATTAATTTCAACAGTTCCCTCTTAGTATCCAATTATTCTATAAGATTTATCACTAGAATAGCCTATTTTTCCTCTAAATAATCATTTGAATTTCCTAGAAATTCATTATACTTAAAGAAAAAATAATAAATATATATAAAGCTTAAAGTTAAACTATTAGTATCAATAGATAATTAAAACAACACTAAATAGAGGGTAAAAATGAACATTGAAGATTTTACTGATATTATTTACGAAAAAGAAGAAAATGGGATTTGTACGATAACCTTGAATATTCCTAAAAGAAAGAACGCGTTGTCGTTAGTTACTTTTTTAGAAATTGAAACGGTTTTAGATGATATGGAAAGAGATAAAAATGCGAGAGTTCTTATTATAACAGGTTGTAAGGAGGCCAATGCTTTTTCTTCTGGTGATTATACTAAAACGGATTATCTAATATCACTTCCAACAGAAATTAAAGAACAAATAGACATTTCGGATCTTACAAATAAAAGGCTAAGCTTAAAATTCTGGGATTTTTCAAAACCTGTTATAGCTGCAATTAACGGTTTAGCCATAGGTTCTGCTATAACCATGTGTCAAGTAGGAGCTGATTTAATTTATATGGCAGAAGATGCGTGGATAGGGTATTATTTTGTAAGGAATGCAGTCCTTCCCATTTTTGGAGCGCACTTCACGCTCCCTTTTCTCGTCGGTTTTCAAAAAGCTAAAGAAATTGCATATTTTGGTGATAAAATAACAGCTCACCAGGCTGAAAAACTTGGTTTAGTAAATAAAGTCCTTCCTTTAGACAAATTAATACCATATGCTAGAGAGCAAGCTCTAAGACTAATACCGCCAAAAGGTCCAAGCATAAGCATTAAATTGATGAAAAAGACGATGCATAATTATTTTAGAGAAATTTTAATTAAAACACTAGATTTAGAGACTGAAAATAATGCTGCAGCGATACGTACCTCTGATTTCCGAGCAGCAATTAGGGCGTTTATGACAAAAACACAACCGAAATTCAAAGATAGATAATCCTTTCATTTTTTATTAAATTTACCCATTATTTTTTAATTTTCATGAATCAATTCCATTTATAAATTGAATTTATAAATGTTTTTCTAACCATACATACATATCTTGATATACTTGAGCTCTACCTTTTTCATTCCATAATTCATGTAGAAAACCATCATATTCTCGATAGGTCTTGTCTTTACTTCTAACCTGTTCGAAAAACTGTTTTGACTTTCCTTTATCTACAATTTTATCATCACCGGATTGCATTAAGAGTATAGGGCAAAGTAATTTTGATGCGTTCTCCATTGCCCATTTCGAGGATTTATCAATTTCAGTGGCTGATTTGGCCGAAATAACTTCTGTTTTGTGTTTATCTGCTATATGTTGCCTCAATAGTTTTAAATCACTTGTTAATTGATTCTGATCAATAATATTTTCTAATATTTTATTTGGTGCTAATTTAACGAGAGTTTTTGATATCGATTTTATAACTTTTTTACCCATTGATAATTTTAAAAACATTCCTAATAATGGAGAAGAAATTAGTACTCCTGACAATGCAGGATGATTTATTGCAAAAATTAAACTAACTAAACCTCCAAAAGAATGTCCCATCAAAAATATTTTTTTATTTTGTGCAATTTCACGAATAAAATCCATAAAAAGAAGCGTATCTTTTTGGATATGATCCATGCTATCAATATGCCCAGGCATATCACCTACATTTCTCCAATGCCCTCTTAAATCAAATGCATAAATCGCATACCCTTTTTCTGTAAAATATTCCGCAGGGATTTTTAATCTATCAGAATGAGTACCCCATCCATGAACAGCTATTATATATGCCTTTATTTCTCCAGAATCGGGTAACCAAGATTGATAGAATAAGTTTTTCAATTCTCTTCCTTTAAAATGTCCAGTTTCATTTCTCATGATATTGTCACATAGATTTTATAACAAATAATTATTATATTAATGACAATTTATATTATCTTTATCCTCTAAATACTTTTTTCCTTAAAGAATTGACAAATTAATTTTCATTTTATAATAATGCTCATAAAAGAAATTTAAAAAAATTTTATATTATTGGGTAAACTTCATAATAAATAATATTTATCCAATTTTCTTAGGTTTTTTATATGAATGAAACTGAAAATATTGAAATTATTATTCATGGGAGAGGAGGTTCTCAACTGTGTCCTCCCGATCCTTAAGTTCGATTATTCAAGAAACTTAATTAAGTCCCATCTTCTAATTAAATAAATTTTTAAGTACTGTTCAGTATTGATAGATGTTTCTATCCCACGAAGTAGATAATTAAATTCACAATCCATCTCAATTTGGATTTTCCCTAATAGTTTTAAAATGTTAAGAACATAATCCTTGAATTTAGATACATAAATCTTAGAAACTTATTGCAAGCGAATAAATTATTAAAGAATAATTTTTTTGGAGGGCACCATGGGGGAGGGAGATAATATTTAGAAAAAAATATATTTAAGTTGCATCTAATTTAGTTTAAGACAAAAACAATATTGATTTAATATTAATAAAAACTGTTTAACTAAAAATGCTAATAACACCTGAACGATTTAATAAAGTAAATCAAGATTTTTTAGAGAGTTTGATTGAAAATGGAATTGAAGAAAACATCCATCTTGATTATAAAGAACAACTGGGTAATAATGCTGAAATTGCTAAAGATCTTTCTTCTTTTGCAAATAATGACGGAGGTAATATCATATATGGGATGCGAGAGGTTAATAATAAACCAATTGAAATTATACCTATGAATCAGCCAAATTTAAGAGAAAAATTTGATCAAATTGCACGAAATGGTATTGATCCTTCATTGGATATACGAATCTTACCTATTGATGTGGATATTATGGGAAATGAAGGACAAGTTTTTTTAATTTATATTCCTAGAAAATATCCGATTTTACATCAAGCAGTAAGGCGGGGAAAGTATTATAAGAGAACGGAATTTACATCTTCACCAATGTCAAATTTTGAGATAGAAACGGCATTTAAGTTAGCATATAATTATGAAGAAAGAATCAATACTCTTTATCAAAAAAGATTTACCGATTTAAAAAGTGGAGAATATCATATTAATATTCCAGGTCCAACGAGGATGCTAATTCATATGATATCAATTGATAGTTTAAATGTAACCAAATCAGTGGATCTTGAATTTGTTTTTAATAATTTTGAAGATTATTTAAGACCACCTGGTTGCATTATTGGTAGAAATATTGAACGAAATTTGCTCGGATTACTTGTATCTTGTGGTCCCGATCCATATACAGATACCTATGTGGGGTATGTTCAATTATACCGAATTGGAATGATAGAAGCTATTAACAGCTCTCTTTTAAAGCCAACTACACAGCTTCATGGAAGGCGTTATAATAAACCTGTTAAAAAACTTGGTATGTGGTATTTAGAGAAAAATATTATTGATTCATGTAAGATGTATCTAAAAACTTTAGAAAAAATAGGTGTAGGTTTACCAATTTATCTTTATCTTTCATTTACTCATATGAAAGATTATAAAATTTCATTAGCTCCTTATGAGGGGACAATTATCAGCAGAGACTCGGATATAGCTAAAAAAGACGAGATTTTACTTCCAAGAATCAAAATTGATTCATTTGGGATTAATTTTGAAGAAAAACTTAAAACTTCTTTTGATATTTTTTGGAATGTATTTAATCAATCTGGTTCAAGAAATTATGATGAGAATGGAAGATTTATACACAATCTATTCGAAAGGTAACTCAAGAAATATAATCCAAGTTAATTAGGAGAGGGCACCACGGGAGAGGGAGGTAATATTCATTAAAGAAAATAGGGGAAAAAGATATATTTTTGATGTTTATATAATAGAGTAAGAAAAAAATAGTAAATAAATTAAATAGGATGTATTGAAAATGAATAGGAGAAGCTTAATAAATTTAATAGATACGGCAATTCATTGGTGGCTATTGCTTAACTTCAAAGGCAATAGATCCCATAGATTTGCCATATTTTCTACATGAATTAACACCAATATCTCATGAGACTCTACAAACCATTATCTACGATATTATTGAGGATCATAAAGTGCAGGAGTTTACATTACCTCATCTAACGAGATTAATCATAAAATACATGGACAAGGAAAAATATGGTGCTACAGATGGTACAAAAAAGGCAATATTGAGGGCAATGAACTCGATTTCTCTCAGAATCTTTGATGTTCCTGATGTAAAACCATTAGATTTCGAGTCAATGCTAATTTCTGGAAAAATAACTGTAATTAATTCATATAGTTTACGAGATGATCATCAGAGAATTGTGGGATTATATCTTTTAGCAATGCTGCATAAACGAGCATTAAAGGGTAAAGAAAATATTAATGTGGTATTGTTCTTGGATGAAATACAGAGATTATTACCTAAATCGAAATCACAAGCAGATTCGGAGTATCAGAAGCGTATTATCAAATTCTTGGATGAAGTTGTCCATCGTGGTAGGAAAAGAGATTATGGTGTGATTTTTGCTACACAAAGTGTTGCTGATGTGAAAAAAGAAATCATTGATTTATGTAATACGAAGGTTTTCTTTCAGACGCAAGGAAGCGGAATCAATTACATAAAGGAATACTTCAGCAATAAAGAAGATTTAGAGCGACTGAAAAAGCTTCCAGTAGGACAGGCATTCATTACCAGTAAAGGAAAACATGACCCAGTAGAAATTAAATTTCCTAATGTAAACTAAATTTTTTTTTTTTATTTTTTTAATCAATCATGAGGCTGGTATAAGTGGAAGAAAAAGAAAATGACAACATTATTAGATTAAGAATTTTAGAACTTGAAGATAAACTCATGGATCTAATTGAAATTTCTAACAAGTATGAAGATATACCTGTACCGATTTTTGAACGCGAAATGGGTGCTATTTTAAAAGAAATTGAATATCTAGAGAATTTAATTAAGTGAAAGAAATTTTATACAAATTCATTGACCTTCCAAAATCTTGTACTTTTACCAAATATTTAGAATTAAATATGATGAAATTAATCCTAATATTAAGAGTTATTAATTTCATATGTGATGAGAAAGAGGTCGAGGATATTATGAGTAATAAAAATGAAATTAACCTAAAGGATAAAGAAAGGATACAGGAACTAATTAAATCCTCATTGGAATTATTTAAAGGACCAAATCAGCAATTAGGTAATAGTTATTTAACAGGTGAACTAAATCTAACAGAATTTGAAAGGAAAAGTTATATTCTTGGTAAATTGTTGGACAAGGAAGATAATTATAATTTAAAATCAAAATTAAATGGGCTGCAATTCTCACATGGCTTAAAAGATAATAGATATTTTAATCCGTTGCAAAATATTCTAAAGGAGATGAAAAGAGACCAAATTTCAGAAAATGACTTAATTGAGATATTCCTTGGAAAGTTGGATGATTATTTAGCGACCATAAAAAATAAACCTCTAATAGAATATACTCTAATATTTCCGATAAATTTAAAATGTAGAAATGGAATCCCAGACAAATTTTTGAAGAAACATGAGGATATTAGTATTCAATTAGTTCCTCAGATTAATGATTTTTCAGAAACTATATGGGACTATACAAATGCAGAATTCCCTAGCAGAAGAAATTTTATGGATAAAAATAAAAAGGTTAGAGATCTAATAAGTAAACTATTTTATCCTGATACCCATTATTTTGTAATTAAAGTATATGGCCGTAATATAGGGTATGCAGTAAAGAAAGCGGCATACAATTTAAATATTAATGTTGGCTTATACGCATTTGCTATATATCGAGGATATGGAGTTAAATCATTTGGAATGGGTCCTTTTCCTTCAGAAGGTAGTATCACAAAAATCAAAATTCCACTAGTATATGTTTTAAAAAATAATGAGTGTGAAAATATATTATTTACATTTTATGAAGAACCATCTGGATCAGAAGATATTTCTCAAAATCATTTAGCTCTAATAGAGGATATAATATCATTTTTGCAAGAAATTAAAGATAACAAGCTGTACATCCTCTTGACTGAAGCGTTTGCTAACTACTATGATGCTCTACAGACATCAAGTTATTCAATATCATTTTTAAAGTTTTGGAACATTATTGAGAGGTTATTGCTCCATAAAAAGGGAATTAACCTCACGGAAATAACCACCCGATTGAATTCAACTTATCCTGAAATCGAACCTAGCAAAAAGGATATTCAAGATCTTATTAATATATTAGTTCGAAAGAGGAATCTTTTCGTGCATGAATCTGAAGATAAAATCTCCTCAGATGATAAAGATTTCATGAAAATTATGGTAGAACATGTGATACTGACGCTTATAAATCTCAGATTCGAATTTGATGATATTGGGATGCTAGAGTTCTTTTATCAGAACTTAAGAAAGCCTCTCCGAGTAATTAAAAAAGATTTTAAGGTCTTGGAATTAATTGAGAAAATAAAATCGCAAGAAAACGAAGATTAATTATTTTTAACTTGGTTTAGTTTATCAAGACATTCGGGGTAGTGATTTTTAACTCTCTCATATAATTCATCAGCTTTAATTTTAGAATCTCGCTTTAAGAAGGCAAAATACATCGAGGGGAATGCTTCGGGGTTATAGTAATAATCGTCTAAGTAGGTTTTATAATAAAAATCTTCTAATACTTCCCACTCTTCTAGACCTTTATAAACTTCGACCAGTAATTGATATAATTCCATATCTCGATTCTGATAATGGACCCATGCTTTCTCGGCAAATTGACGTGCAAAATCGAGGTTATTTTTTAACTTGTAAATTTTGGCTTTATTATATAAGATATGAGGATGCAAGTTTAATAGCATATTGTTATCTAATATAAATTTCTCTGCATCCTCAACAATCTCTAAAGCTTTATCTAAATCTGTATGAATTTCAATATAATATTTTAACACTAAGGGGATAATGATAAAATCATGCCTTACTTTCTCTCTTAGTCTTTCAGCCATTTCAAGAAACTTTTCATAATTTTCTAAATTAAAGTAATGTAATGCCATTATTGTAAGAACATCATCATCTTCTGGCTCTTGTTCTAAATATTTTTCGCCCCAATTGATAACTTCTTGATAGTTCTTGATTCGATTATTAATTTCTATTAACATTCGATAAATCTCCAGCTTTCTATCAATATCAATTTTATTATTTTCTAGCTCGGTTTCAAGATTGATTGATAAAGCTAACAATGATTTTGAATCATCGGGTAGCCTTAGCCAAGGTTCAGGGTATCCTCTTCTTTTTTCCAGAAAAAGATTCATCATTTTTTTAATCAAGCGTATATATTGTCGTAATTGATGAAAATCTAATTCAAGATTGAATTGTTTAATACAGTCATAACCAATATTATTTACTTCCGTTGTGACATTAAAGCTAAAATTTTCGAATATGAGTTCTTCTAATAAGCCCCTTTTAGCACGGACTGTAATGTATTCCATTAATGCCTCGTATAAGAGAGAATTCGATGAGATAAACCAAATCCTACCTTTTTCATCATAAATAGAGAAATTATGTACTATTTTCCCCCATTCTTTAGCAAAATATTGGATTTGGATTGGATCAATTTTAAATTTACGATAGAAATCATCGTGATATAATTGAGTAATTGGACTTTGAGTTCTTATCCAAGTTTCAGATTTACAATATTGAATATCGTATCTCGCTAAAAAATAAGCCAATTTATATTGAAAATCCTCAGAGGATAAAATTGATTTGAAATACAAAATATGCCCCTCTTGTGGGGTCTCAATTAAAAACTAAATTACAGTTATTCAGAATTATTAATACATTTCAAGTGAGAAATATGATTACAGAAAATTACAACCATTTAATCTTAAGTTTAGAAAAAATAGCTAAAAGCACAGGAGAAGATGAAGATGATAATATACATCTACTTGAACAAGAATTTCAAGTATTTATTGATAAAAATGAAATCCTCGATTTGAGAGGTAGTGCTATCTGGATTTATATTACAAAACCTTGCAATTCTATTATATATCAGTCAGTACGAGACAAATTTATGTCTTTATTACCCTTAGCTTTAATTCCAGAAGATTTACTACGCAAATATGTGAAAAAGGTTAACATGAATGGAAAATCTTATGTGAAATATCCTGAAAGAGTTGAAATATGGCAGATTTATGAAAGCATTAACCAAGATTTAGGTGAAGATCATGAATTTCCTATCGAAAAATTGAGTGAATCTGAATGGGCAAAAATTTATTGTTCCCCCGAATGGAAGAAAGCCGAAGTTCAAGTTGCTAGAGAGATAATCGCTGCGAATCTTATTGAGTGTCTCAGGGATGCAAAATAAAAGTGAGAGAAAAAAATTTTTTCGTTAAAAATATTTAAGAAGGATAAGAAATGAAATTCATAGATTCCCTAAAAAAAAAATATAAATTCTTAAATGACCCAGGGGCATCTGATTTTATCCGTTGTGTAAATTGTGGTAAACTTGAAGATGCAGGAAAAATAAAATGGATGGTTTTATACAGTAAAAAGGCTAATTTTGTAGTTTTTTTGTGTGACGAATGTTATAAAAAAGATAAAGACAAACTCAATATTCCTTTTTTTAAACTTTAACCTATGAATATTCCTCGGATTTAAAGTTTTAATCGACTTTAGTTAACTGATTCATTTGGCACCATTTTCTTAAAAAAAGACGAAAAAAATAAGGATTAACGCCTATAGAATTGAGACGACAATCATAAAAATCTGTAATTTTTACTTGTACTATTCGGAAAAAAAGCATTAAAAAATTAGAACCTTTTCTATTAACTCTTATGATTTTCACAAAAACTCCTATTTTAATAACCATGTGTCATCTAGATCATCTAAGGTTATTAATTTTAATCCAGATTTAGATTAAATTCACATATTTTGTCTTCAACTTTATTTCTTAATTCCTTTGACATGTCATTTATAACATCCTCTGGAAAACCCTCTAAATATTCACCTAATTCTGTTTCAATTATTGGTGCAATTTGATTCATTATCATATCAAGAATTTCATGTTTCTTCAAAAAAACATTTTGAAATGTCTGTATATAAGTTTTATTTAACCTCTTTAACCATGCCTTTCCTCTATCCTCTAATGTTCTAATGATCTTTCTCGAATTTGAACCGTTAAAATGTTTAAATTCAAATTTATACTTGAGCAATTTATCTTCAAAGTATTGTATTATTTGTGTCTTTCCTTTTAAATTTAAATCCACCTTGGAATTGAGAAAAAGTATTACCATAAATCTATCCAATAGAAAATATATCTGAACTTTTATATTTGATCCATGGATTTCAAGATTCGATAAGTTTTGAATATTAGTTTGTCCTGCAAAAGTTTTGAATGAGCTAAAATACATTGAAATTAAATCAATTTCTAATAAATTCTTATCATTTTCAGATAAATACGATTTAATTGGTCCGTAATTCCCTTCATTCTTATTGTCATATTCAAAAACCATTAGTGTGTTTCCAAATTGATCGGCAGTTATAATGCCAATAATTGGAGGTATTTTATTAAAATTATACGAGAAGTATGCGATCTCATTTATTTTTTCATCTATGACGTTTACATGGTTTTGAGCTTTATCGTGTGCTTTCATAAACCAAGTGATCTGAAATAATTTAAATTTTTTGTACGGCTCTAAAATTAAATTTGCATTTCAAATATTCTCTTTATAATAATAAACATTAAAGAGGGTGCCGGTTTTAACGAAAAGTGAATTTTTCTTTTATAAACAAGACCGATAAAAACAAGCTGACAATTGGAAACCCGACTTGCGCCTTATTACTTATTTTTTAGTTTGTTAGTTGGAAAAAATACTTCTAATATTTCTCTTAATTTTGTATAAAATGAATAAAAATTTATTGCAAATGTATATTAACAACCTTATTTTATAAAGAAAAAATGTAAATTCAAAATTTACTAACCTCTATTGTTAGCAAATTCTTTTATTTAAGTGAGCTATTGAAGAGATAAAAAATAAGACTGATTTTGGTAAACAGTTAGTAAATATTGAAATGCGAGCCTTACAATTCGCTTTTCAACAAGCAAAGAAACAAAATATAGGAGGAGATAAAACAGAATGATTTTTTGGTCCTGGTGGAAAGCATTAATATGTTGGTTTCGTGGATTAATTAAAGGCAAGAAAATAGCTGCAATAGATTCAAACTGGGAACCAGCTACTAAAGCAGCATTTGATTTTAGACAAATAAATGTCTATCCTATATTTAAAACAGCAAATTTTAAAATTATTAAAAATCAAGGGAACAACGCAAATAGGTCAAGCGTAAAAGATAGTTTAGTCTGCTATAAAAATATAAGATATATTACAGGAGTAGGTCATGGAAATTATAATCTTTATACAGGTCATAATGGGACGATAATATTTAAAATAGGGGGTTATCTTACTAAAGAAGTGAAGGATCGGGTTATTCATCTCTTATCTTGTAGAACCGCAAAGGATTTGGGTCCTGATTTTGTTAAAAAAGGGTGCTTAGCTTTTTTTGGTTATATAGAAAATTTTACTTTTTATTGGGGATACGAAGAAATATTTTTTAGGTGTGATTCAGAGATTGATTTAGTCTTTGCTTCTGGTTCAAATGCAAAAAAAGTTTATGAAAATACTAAAAAAGTATATGAAGATGCGATAGACGCTTTAAATACTGAAGGCTATTATTATATAACAGCTATTCTACAAGAAGATCTTGATATTCTAAGATGCCCTTCAATAGGATCACAATGGGGAAATGAAAATGCAACAATTTAGAAATTAAAGACCTAAATTCTCACTTTCACCAAAGTAGTTTTAACCGTGGTTTAGAGTAAGATGTGTGAGACAATACTGCTTTTTAACAACGTGAAAGCGCTGCTTTACGATTAAGTTTATTATAAAATTATATAGAAACTATTATAATTATTTTTTCATTTTATAAATTTATTTTCTAATAATATTCTGTATAACAAATTGGTTCATTCTACTTAATAACTGGCTAAAATTTTAAATTTCGTATTTTTCTTTATATCCTCTATAACATCTAAATGAATGATTAGGACAGTAAAAAATATAAATAATAATTGATAATTAGTTTTAATCAGAAAAATTAAGAGAATTCTAAAAGGCAAAACAATGTATCTTATTTACGTTGATGAATCTGGTAAGCCAAATTTGCAGGATTCTGAAGATTATGTCTTAGGTTCGTTAATAATTAATGAAAATAGATGGGTTACTATTGACAATCAAGTAAGGACATTAAAGAATCATTTTTTTCCAACTGTTGATGATTCTAAGATCGAATTACATGCTTCAGAAATAGTAAATCATGAGAAATTATTTCAGAATTTAACAAACGCCCAAATATTCGATTTATTAGAAGCTTGTTATAATTTAATATCAAATATTGATTGTTGCTTAATTGCTTCAGTAATTAGAAAAGATAATATATATCAATATATTAGAAATAGACCCGATATAAATGATTGGATTGAAAGATGGGGACATAGAGTTTTATTTGAAAGGATTTGTTTATATTTAGATAAAGTGAATAAAGAAAATGTATCTAAAGCTATTCCGATCGATTATGGAATTTTATTGATTGATTCTGTTAATATAAGATATGACCAACTATTAAGAAAGAAAATTTTAGAATTATTTAAAAAAGGAACATATTATATTCAAAATAAATATTTAATTGAAGATCCTCTCTTTATTTCATCGCAATATCGAAATCTTACACAGTTGGTTGATTTAGTATCATTTATAGTAAGACGTAGATATCGTAATAATTCATCTGATTCTTTTTTCAACCAAAAATATCTTAAATATTTTAGCCTAATCGAAAATAAGTTTGACACAGATGAGAATGGAACTATAGAAGGTTGTGGTGTAAAGTTTTTTCCAAGATATTAAAAGAAGTGAAGGTAAGTGGCTTAGTGCCACATCTCTTCATTTTATCGCATATTGCGATTACTCATATAATTATTAATTTTTCACATATTTAAATTTAATCACTCTTAGAAATTATTAATTTATAGATTTAGAATTATTTTTAAAAATAAACGTATTTAATATGAAAGTTTTAACTTTACAATATAAAACTTAATAACTTTCTGAAAAAGAATCATTCTATTTTTTTAGTCGGATTTATTTTCTTATAACAACCATATTCAAAAATAGAGTTTTAATTTTTACTGTTCTTGATTTTTTACCATTCAAAAATACACTTCTTAAATATTAATAGATATGGATATTTCAGATTAGACCAGATTTTAAGTCCAGCTGTAAAAATATTCCTACTATTGCAATTTGGACATCTTGAAGGATGATATATTGATTTCCTTCCTTTCCACCTATAGCCACAATCTCCACATTCATAATAAATTCTCATTTTATACTTTCATATCTTTAATTTCCATAAGGATTAAAAAATTCTTTTAGGATTCTCTCATCAAATTCTTCCATGTTTTCTAAGAATTCTTTTAATTCTTTTCTTGCCTGGAATATTTGTTTTAGAGTTTCATTATTTGAACTATTTAACTGTAGAGTATAAGGTATTCCTAATAATTTTCCTAATTCATTAATAATCCTCTTTGCTATTTCATAATTTTCTGCCTTCCATACCTCATCAAATAGCCTCCCATCTTCTGTTTCATATTTTTTTTACTTCTTTCATTCATTCATACACCGTTTTTAATAATACCCATTCCAATTTGGGTGAGCATGTTCACAAGCATTAACCCATTCAGCAATATCGTTAATCTTTTCTTGTAGTTGCTCCTTTTTTAATTCATCTGCATGTTGCCATAATTGCTCTAAAATGACACCCAAATTATGAGGATAACTTACATGATCTTGTAAAAAATTACTATATAGATATGGTTCTCCTCTTGGATTACAATCTCCTGTATGGACTAAAAACTTTACATGCCATCCTGAAGGGATTCTTGTTATTTCATAAGTATCACGATGAGAATGTCTTCTGGTATATACTTTAAATTCCAGTTTTTCAAACATAAATATACACATCTATTTAAAATACGACATTTTTTGCCTATATATTCGATTAAATTTATTTAAAAATGAGCATCCTTTAAATTTTCAAATTTTTCAAAAAAATATAGAATTTTTTTAATAATATTACCTTTTATCAACACTAAAAATAGGTTAAAACTAATTATACATTTCAAGATCCAAAATTAGTAAAAAATAATATTAACTATGATCCAGAAAGGTAATATTATCAAATTAAATACTAAATTTTCCTATCAATTGATTTTAAATCAAAAATAAGTTTCTTCGCGGATCCTTGATCTATCAAATTATAGTAGGGACTGCTTGGTTTCAAGCGGAGCTTTATGGAGTCTCCGACTTATGCAAACTTACTCAAATTATAATAAAACATTAGATAATAAATGTATAAACATATTTTATTCTAATATTTCAATCAAATTATTAAACGATATTATTAAGTCTGAGACAATTTTTTTTGAAATATCAATTTTTGAAAGACTTTGAAGAGAATATTTTTTTACAATTTTTTTTTTATAATCGCGATGCTTTGGATGAGCAACTCCACCCTCTGAACGAATTTGATTTAACTCTCTAAATCCAAATATTAAGTCTTCAACCTTTTTTTTATCTTTACTAAACTTTTCTTCGATAAACTTGGCAAGAAGATTTATTCTACCCTTAATCCTTTTTTTTAATACAAGTTTGGATTTTAGAAATCCTAAATTTATCGCCTCTGAAACAGCGTTGGATAAGTTTAGAATAAAAAAAGTAAAATCTTTACGAGTGTCCTTAAAAGGAATATGAAGATTATTAAATTGTTCTATATCTTCAAAATTTAGAGGTAAAAACAGGGGATCTTGAAATTTTTTATTGAAGATATCATTTAATAATTGATATTTTTCTTTAAAAATATGGATCAAATTTTCTCGATCAAAATTAAATAAAGAATACAAATATGATTCCGGCTGTTGAATATTTTCTAAAAAAACTCTTAATCCATTAAACAATGGATTAGTATTGAAAATTTCATAGTTTTCTTCAGCGAATTTTAATGAATTTTCCTCTTGGTATTCGGGAATAATTTTATTTTTCCATAGTTTTACTATATCATTCCATGCACTACAAAATTTTGAGTCTGTATATAGATAATCTAATATAGAAAATAACCGCTTTTTATTTTCAATGATATTTTCATCGAAATAATGTATTAAGTTTAAAAAGCAATAGATATTATGATAATGTTTTAAAATTTCGAAATTTAAGAAATATCCAATATATTTGTTTTTATTATTTTTTAAATAGCTTAACGGTTGTTCTAAATCTTTAAATAAATCTAAAATTGAACCATAATTTTTTAAATTTTGTTCTATACTTATGATTTTTCGAAAATTTATTAAGTTATTTTGTTTTTCATCTCTGTTTGTTAAATTTTTTTCATAGAGTTTTATTTTATCCCAATCAGAGATTGCATTCTCAATTGAATTACAAGAATTCTGGAAATCTCCTTGAAGAAAATATAATAATCCTAATTTTTCATGATTTTTTATCATTTTATTCTCTTCATTCTTGATTAGCTCATTGATAAAATCCTGTAATGCTTTCTTATCTTTTGATTTGATTAATGTATAAAAGTGATTGAACTCTATTGAATAATTTTCATTATAGTCTTCATGAAAAAATTCATAGAAATAATCATTTATAGTTTTATCATCATTATTTATAGTTTTAATGAAGTTTTGGAATTCTAAAAATAATTTTTTCCCTGTTATATGATCATCATATTTCCTTGCTACTCTTATAAATTGTTCAAAAAGGAAAACCTTTAATTGGTTAGAGTCGGAATTAAGTTCTTTTAATATATATTCATCTAAAGAATCGCAATTATTTAATTTGTAAACATTATAAAATTCTGAATTAATTATATTTCTTAAACGTCTTAGTAATGAGAACTCCTCTATATATAAGATGTTTTCTACTTTCTTTAGTAATTTTTTTCTTGAATGTTCAGTGATATCCATAAAATTTTTTCTTAAGTCTTTTTTATCTAAAGATAATTTAAAACAAAATTCTCTAAAATCAGAGTAATTTTCTAATTTTAATATGAGTTTAAAATAAGCTTCAAAATTTTTTTCATTTCTAAGATATTTTTTTTTTGAAATTAAATATGTGTGGGAAGCAGGGTGCCATCGATTTCTATAAAAATCTGGTATAAATGACACTATAGAACTAATTAGAGTAAATTTTTCAGATAAAGCTAAATTTTTTGCTTTATAAATTTTATAAAAGTTAAATGGGAAATTTTGTGCTTTTAATCCAGATATAGTTAGACAATATAAATTAAAATTATCTTTTTTTGGTTTTGTTTTTAATATGCGTTTAAAGAATTTTTCTAAATCTCTGTTACTGAATCTCTCTGTTAAAAAGTTTTTATAGATGATTTTTAGAATTTTGGCATTATTCAAGCTCTTTTTCTGAAGAAAAAGAGGAGGGATGAAATTTGTTGTATACTTTTTATAAAATTCTAAGTAAGTGTTGAATACAAAATTTCTTTGTTTGATTTTAAATTGATTTTCTAAATATTCACAGAACTTTATGGGATCAGGATAGTATATATCATAGATTTCTTTTCTTTTATGAGTTTTTAAAAAATGAAAAATTAAATTCTTAACATTGTCTAAATTATTTTCAATTTCATTGTAATAATCGATGAGAATTTGATATTTCTCAATCAAATCATATTCAATTGGAAATTCATCAAATATTGAAAAAAATTGTAAGAATTCTTCTTTACCAAATTTGCCTAAATTTATTAAGGGAAAAAATAGTTTTAAGAAAGATATATAATTGATTATTGATTCATATGAAATTTCTTCTTGTAATCTCTTTCTAATTAATTCAATTAAGTATTGCGAAAAGTTTTTAAATTTTTCAATTAAATCATTATCTTCTAAATCTAAATGTTCAAAAGCTTCTATATAACTTTTAATAAATTGGTTAAACTCGAAATTTGAAGTCAGGATTTTATTTTTTAAATTGAAAAAAAACGAAATAAAGGATTCAATTTTTAAAATTTGAGGGATATATGATTTTGAAATAATCATTTCTAATCTAGGCATATTATGATTGAAAGTATATAGATCTCGGATATTAACCCAATTTTTTATACCATTTAACCAATCTTTCCAAATTGGAATTTTTTTTTTCTTATAAATGTAAAAATAATTTTTAATAAAATTCCTTCTTTTCTCAATCTCTTCGATAATATTATTAAGATCTCTTACATCAAAACTCATTTCATTTTCTAAAAAACTCATTTTTGAAACACCCCAAAAATATATTTGTTATTTGGTCATGCGATAAATAATTCTAATAAGAAATATCCTATTTTTCTTTTTAAATTCTTTGCTAGAATTTTATTGAATTATTGATGGTCGATGATAAACTGAATCAGGTTAAATATACCAATTAATTAATTTAGAAAAGTTATATAAAGGGAGAATTTTAATCTTATTTATTGATAAATTAATTTAGAAATATTGTCTTATCTTTATTAATATGATATTAAATAATTGATAAAAATCATTGTAGAAAACTTATTTAATATTTCTATAAAATAGTTTTTAAAAAAATATTATTCTTTGAGAAGATTAAAACAGAAAAAGGTCAGGGATATAGAAAATATGAATTCAACGGGAATGTATTAATTAAAAGGGAAAACGAGATGAGGATTCTACAAGCTGTATTAA
>CAZBNW010000012.1:0-37833 GCA_964493385.1 uncultured archaeon
AAATTCGTTTTAAGTCTTTATCAGTTTGCGCTGTTTTAAGTTCCTCTTGTTCTTCCGCAGAAATCATATTTATCAGTAGGAAATTTTCGAGAATTTTTCTTTGTATTAAATAAAAGAATTTATTTTCTCCTAAAACATTTTCTTTTAAGAGATTATTATTTCCTATTTTTTAATTTTTCTAAAAATGTAAAAATTTTTATAACGATTTATAATATCTATTTCTACCAATCTATTGTGTAATATCTAAAATTAAAATAGAGGTGAATTACCAAATGGTTTATGTTATGAGTAAAGTTAAATACCCTTTTCATATCGCAGATGACATATTAAAGTTTTATCTTTCTGGAAAAGCACCAAAATATCCTGATTTTGTAAAGAGAACACACCAATGGGTAATATCAGATTATAAAGCTAAGATTTATAATATATATGAAATTCCTGAGGATAAATTATATGAAGGTATGAAAGGAATAGCTAAACGTCTTAATGCTTTTACTAAATTTGAAGGATATGTATACAAAGTAATGACTTTAATGGAAGGATCTGAAGCAATAAAGTTGTATCAGGAATAAAATTTTAAATAATTTTTTTTTATATTTCTAATGTTTGAAGACGTGCGTATCCTTTTTTGATAAAATCTTAACAATTTTATTATACGTTTTCTTAATTAAGCTTTTAATAAAAAACAGTAATGTTATTAGGTGTCGTTTACAGATAAAGCTTTTAAGTTATAGAAATAATTTTTGCATACAAAAAAATCTGATTTAAAACTAAAAATTGAGGTAGAAATCAAATGGGTCATATGTTAGTTACAGGTTGGTATCCACCAAATAAGAGTCAAGAATTACTGAAAGTGTATATGTCAAAAGATAAACCAGCATACCCCGATTTCGTAAAAAAAATTTATCACTGGACAGTAGTGTCTTCAGATGGGCACTATAAAACATATGCTGTATATGAGTTTCCAGATGATAAAATAAAGGAAACTCTAAAAGCAATTGGTAAAAGATATACTTTATATGCCACAGTGGAAGGTTACAGATATTACCCTGAGTTATTATTAGATGCTGAAGAAATGATCAAACTGTTTCTTTAATTTTACTAACTATAACTTTTTTTTTTATAATTCTAAAACCTGAAGTCTTGAATACCCATCTTTTATAAAGTCATAGTCAAGCAATTCAATTTTTTCAGGTATAATTTTTAACATTAGTTTTCTTCTTCCTCGTACAATTTTTTGAGCTTTCTTAAATTCTTCATCTCCTTCTTTTAAAAATATCAATCTTTCTTTAGACGAAGCAGTTATTTGCATTCCTTGAATTTTTCCCTCAGACATTGGTGTATATATACCAATACTAATATTTGGATTTTCTTCCATATTTCTAATTTTTCTTCCTGGAGCTGGGCCTATATAAATATTAAAGTTATCTTTCTCTGTATAAAAATCCATTGGGGTTGGACGAGGTATATTATTACTGCAGGTACAGAGAACTAACTCCTTCCTTTTATCTAAAAAGGTGCGAAATTCTTTTTTAAGTTCTTCCCCAGGCATTTTTTGTTTACTCATTTTCGAAATCACTCATTTATTTAAGTTTGATATTAATTGAAAATGAATAAAAGAAGATAAATCTTTAAAGAATAGTAGAAAGTTACCTGATTTTTTTAAAACCCCACTACATTTGTTTGTGAAAAATCAATATCCGAATCTACGGCAGCTCGTACATATGGGGATACAGGTCCATTTGCTAGAACCATTATTTTTATTTTCGATCCCATGTCAGGTTTGTTTTGAACTCCAAATTTTAATTGAGCTTCTTCAGGGATCTCATTTGAAATGGTTGAAATTACTTTATCTACTTTAGATAATGTTAAAGTATGATCACCCGTAACGGATACTAAGCATCTATTTACTTGACTTGGATCTGGCTTCAAAAGAGGATTATTTAAAGCTAATTTTGCTTTTTCAATTAATTCTGATTCGTCTCCTAAGGATTCTGCGATACCAACTAATCCAGAAGGGTATTTTCCAGTAGGATTTTCTAGTAAAGTCTTTTTCACATCTGCAAAATCTATATTGACTAAACCACAATTATTAATTAGATTTACGACTTCACCAATATTTCTTATTAGTATTTCATCCATAATTTTAAATCCTGTTATCATAGGAATCTTTCCAACAATTCCTAACAAATTATCATTTGGAATTGGAATTAGAAAATCAGAATATTTAGCAAGATTTTTTAAACCGAGTTGGGCTCTTGCTGATCGTTGTTTACCTTCAGAATTAAATGGAAGTGAACAAAAAGTAACAACAATAGCATCATTTTTTTTTGCTTCCTCAGCAATAATAGGAGCCGCTCCTGTGCCTGTACCACCACCTAACCCACATGTTAAAAAGATAATATCTGCATTTAAAGTTTGATTTAACCTTGCACGGTCTTCTACTGCAGCTTCGGCACCTATATTAGGATCATTTCCAGAACCTAATCCATTACATCGATCTTTTCCAATTAATATTTTATGTTTTGAATTTGAGTAATATAAGTCATGTGCATCAGTATTAATATTTATAGTTTCAGCATGACTTATACCCATATCTTCTAATCGAGAAACGGTATTATTTCCTGCTCCACCAACACCAACCACGAATGTTTTAATTTTTAGTACTTTCAATAAATCTGCTAAAAATTTATCATCATCGCAATTGGGTTTTGAATTAGGATTTTGGTTATTTTGTGCTATTTCATTAAACCTTTCTCTGACGGAGGATCGTTTTTTAGCCAACTCGACTAAATCAAAAATATCATCACTCATGAAATTTCATCAATAAAAATGAGGTTTTTATAATACGAGAACGATATCAGAATAATATATGAAAGTAATATGAAGATAACATCGGATAAGAGTATAGAAAACGTATAGACATGATGATTTTCTTCCTGAAACTATCGAAAAATTAAGAAGCTGATCTTGAAATTTATGAAAGATCTAAGTTTTTCTGTAAAATGAGTTTTTTTATAAATTTTTGGATTTTACTTATTATAGGATTAATTCTATCTACAAGAATAATCTTGTTTATAAAAATGGGGGGTACAAAAACACTTATCATACTTAGTAACAAATACATGGATAATGTAATTAGTTTTATTCAAAAAGTACATTCATTTACAGAAGCAGCTTAATTATTTTTAAAATTTTTTTTTTATTTTTTTAGAAATATCTCTGAATAACTCTTGCTGGTAAATCATCTTCAAAATCTTGAAGATTATTTCTCAAATTTGATTCTTCAGAGGCGTTTACAGCATAAAATGAAACTATATGGGAATAACACGCAAGATTTTCTACGATTTCCCATTCTGCCACTTTTTTCCAACTGCTAGGTATAATTGCAGCAATCCATCTTTCATAAAAAATTGCTATTTGTACATTCAAATCATTACACACTTTTTCAAAAGAATCAGCTGTTCGGTTCCCTTCAATAATTAGATCAGTAATTTCTTTAGTTGATAATCCTAATAAATCGACAATGACCGCATCGGTATAATAACTTATCGTACCAATATCAGTTGCGGCAACAGCGTCATCATTATAATATTGTTTGATGAATCTCGCCATTTGATATTGTTGTTCGTAAATATTAGTAGTAGCGATTGGAACACGAATATATGCAAAGATACCTCGTCCTGTTAAGACGAGAAGTCCTATAATTGTTAAAATTCCAAACGCTTTGTTATATTTAATTCTTGGAATTTTCCAATTTGCTATAGGAATATAATCTTTAAAATAAATGACTGTACAATAAAATCCAATCAGTACTAAATATGATTCATATCTAAAGAAATGATGTACTCTTGAAAAAAGGAATTGAGCCAAACTTATAAGGATAAATATTATAGCCATAATGGTTTTCTTATTCCATTTGAATTTTCTATCTGAAAATTCTAATTTTAGAAATAAACAAAAGATAATGAAAAATATCATAACATGAGGACAAGCTCCAAACTGAAGGAAAAAGTAGAATAGTGTGATTCCAATTTGAGAAACATCGTAGGAGACCCCCGTCTTAATCATAATCGAGGTTGGTAAGAAGTAGTCTCCCTGAGACAAGCTATACAAACCAAAGATTATAATAAATAGGAAACCTATTGCGCCAAGTAAAAATGCATAAATTATTTTCTTCCTTAGAAAAAATAAAAGACACACTACACCTACAAGAAATAATCCTTCATATCGAATTCCAATAACTAATGGGGATAAAATTAATAATATTAACTTATCTTTAGTGAAGAATTTTTGTACTTTAAATTTCTCATCGGAAAGAACTTTTATAGAATAATAGAAAAATATTATGTCAACGATCATTTGAATGATATGGTCCATCCCAGTAAATACTAATGCGGTAAGTGGTATAAAAACAATCATAACGAATATTATTAAACATAGGTCTTTTTCCGATAAATAATCGAATTTTAAAAACAAAATATACATCACAACTACCAATGTAGTAGCGGAAATGATGCCAATCCAAAAAGAGACGAAAACATTTGGACCCGTAATAAAGAATATTCCTGTTAATATTAGAGTGTATAAAATTGATGAAGATACTGAAGCAAAATCATTTGGATTCACACCCCAATTTCCATATTTCACAATATTCTCCGCGATTGCCATATGAATGTATGAATCATCTACAACGTATGTAAAAATCCCTCCTGATCTAAATAAAGAAATGAGAAAAGAAATAAGAATGAATATCCATAAAAATATAATATTAATTAGTAAAACTCTGTGCTTTTTAAGAAATTCCAAAATATTAGAAAATAAATTCGTTTTTATCCATCGAATTTTTGTATTTGATAATATAAAAATTTATTATTAGTATTTAAATCTATACACAATGTTTCACGCTATTCCGATATTATGAAGATAATACGACAAAAAGATCTACTTGCTTATCTTTAGATTTGTTTTCGAAATACTAAAGGCTTTAATTTTCTGTTTAAATCTTTTTTTTCGTTTGAAAAAGAAGACAAACCATTGTAGAGAATAAATTTATAAGACTAAATTTTCTTGTGTATCATACTCGGGGGTATAAAAAATGGAAATTGATAATACTAAAAATAGCAGCGATAAAGCCGTCGTTGATTCAGGAGACAGCGATTTAATTCAAGTAAGAGCAATAATTAGCTGTCCAAATTGTGGGTACAAGAAAAAATTCAAAAATCAATTTCCTCGAAAAGACCTTGAATTGCTTACGGTTGCAGTAAAAGTTTTTGATTGGATGACATGTAATACTTGTGGAGATCTATTGAAATTGGATTTGGAATTTCAAGTTTAGAGCATGTACTTCAATATTTTAAATTAGATATCAAGACTTATTTGACCGTATGTACCTCCTCCTCCAGGGGTATAATCAATCTCATCATTCCTAATAGCTTTTATAATTACTGCTATGGTTTTATTAAAATTCTCAATTTTACTAATTGGGATATCGATTAATATCTCATATTCAGTTCCAAGTTCTTGAATTATTTTATTATAGTCATTTATCACTGTTTTACTTGTTGAACTTTTAATACCTTTTACTGAACGTATAATATCGATCAAAGGGACGGCATTAACATATGGAGGTCTATGATCTGGATGTTTAGGTTCTTTGTATGTAGAAATTTTTTCAATTCTTTCACTCACTCCTAATTTGACTTTAAAATTTTTATTTAACTGCTCTTTACATGCTGGACAATTCATTTTATTTTTAGAAACTTGTTCTAAATAATCTAATCTCGAAGAAATAAGATCATTAGCATAATATATAACAAAATTATCAGTTATTGAATATTGATTAAAGATTGTATTTACTTGCTTTTTCATTTTCTTAAACAAAATCCTTCTCCTACATTTATTGCAAAACATTACATAATATTTCCCAAGTCTAGGATTTAAACCCACATTTAATGTTATTTTTCTTCCATTTTTCCTCTGTATTGCTTGCAAGATTTCATTAAAAGAGGGATTATCAATATCGAATCTATTAAATTCTCTTCCTAAAGAACGTGGGTCCTGTGAATGAGCATCACTATTGCTTAGAAAAGTTATATTTTTTAAAGATTCCATTCTGTCTGCGAGATCAGTATTAGCAGAGAGTCCTAATTCTATGAATTTTATTTTCTTAGCTGCATCAGAATAACATTCTTCAAGTGTTTCAAATTTATTTTGTCGAAAAATAGCTTTAAAAGGTGTGAAAACATGTGCTGGCCCTATTAAAGCACCCTCATCCGAAACAATATCAGCCAATTCTGCTGGAGATAAATTTACTCTAGGGCGCCCTCCCCATTCATCTAAAAGATTTTTTGAGTAAGGTTCTAATTTTTTTTGAAGAGTTCTTACCATATCAAAATTCTCAAAAAATACAACTTCATGTACACTTTCTTGGTCCTCAATTTCAGTTTGAAGAATAAAATAAATATCCTTATAACAATAAGCGCCATCTTGTTTTTTTTCTAAGTTATTCTCTAAGTAACTCAGCCATGCTGGTTGTAATATGTCCCCAGTACCTAAAATGTTTAAACCCTTTTTTTTACAAGTATCGATCATCTTATCAAGATTCAATGATTTCGATACTCCTATTGAATGTGGAGAATGTATATGTAAATCTGCGTTGTAAATATCCATTTCTTTTAATAAAATTAATTTTATAAATATTTTAATTTCAATTAAATTAAGAGTCTTTTATTTAACATTAAATAATGATCATTTTATCATGAATAGGGTCACTTAATAAAATCCTAAAGTATTCTTTTTCATTCTTGAAATTTACTTTTTCTAACTTTCCCTCAACTAATACTGTTTCATTCTCTCTGACATGTTCACAAAAACGACCTCTGAATGAATTTATTTCACGTAATTCTTTTATATTGATAGAATTTGGTGTAATACTATTTTCGAGAATTTTAAGAGGATTTATTTTGTATGAACTAGGTGTAAAAATTGAATCTTTTGAATCTAGAATTACCGCTTTGAGTTTAATTCTCCCAAAATTCTTGTATTGATAATCATAAAAATTCCCTTCCCAATCTTTTGGACTTTTAATATATCTAATAAAGAAATCATGATCAATAAATTTCCCTTGATGTTGCTTCCTTTTTTCACTTTTCATGAAGTCTTCAAATGAAATATTGGAACCGCCAACTCTCCAATCATAATGATCCCTATATTCATCCATATTATACTTCCGACAAATTTTTGATTTTTTAAATATTTCTGCTATTTTCTCTTGGAATTTCAAACTGGTTTCTGTACCATATATTATTATATCAATATCAGACTTTTCAGTATCCAATCCAACCATCGTTGATCCAGTAATCCCTATGGAACTCTCAGAAAGATTTCCTTCATTAATTAATAATTTACATAAATCTTTTGAGAGTTTTTCGCTCTTTGTTAACTCATTTTTTTCTAATAATTTATTGAAGAAATCCCTTGGAGTATAAATTTTTTTAATTTCTTTTTTTTTAACTCCTTGAACCTCCAAATCGAGTTCTTTAGAATAGAAAAGATATTTAGGATACTTATCTCTCAAAAGGGCATATCGTTCGTTTAATTTGTAAACTTTCTTAAAATTGATACCATTTTTTATACGTTCTCCATCTGAATGCTGAAAAAATCGTAAAAAACATATAAAATAATCATTTGGATGGAGAAGCCCTTTTACATCAAAAAATAAATTATTAGTTTTTGTTTCGATATAATCTCCTTCAATACCTTCAATAATTTTCATGAATTTCATATTACTATTAATTAATACTTTGAAGGAGTCTTTGTTTTAATTTGCGAAGGAGTCTTCGTTTTAATTTTATGTGAAGGAGTCTTTGTTTTTATCCTTCTTAATTCTCTTTCAAATTCTCTTTTTTCATTTAGAAATCTTTGCTTATCCTTTTCTAATTTTTCTCTTTCACGTTTAATAAGGTTTTTCTCTCTTTCTAAGTTATATTTTTCTTTTTCTAATTGTCTATATTCATTATTTAATCTACTAAATTTATCCTCTAAATTCGGAATTTTGCGGTTTAAGGAGTGAAACCTATTTTCTGCAGCAGGAATTTTTCTCTCTAATTCTTTTAGTCTTGCTTCTTCTTGGCGTCTTTTTTTTTCCAAATCATTTACATCTCTTTCTGCTTTATCTCTATACTTTTTCAAATCTGCTCTTTTCTTATTAATTTCCCGAGTTTTAAGATCTAAGTCTTGTTTTTTATACCTGGTTTTTTCTCTTTCTTCTTTAAGTTTTTTCTTTTCATCAGAAATTCGATTTTTTTCATCAGTAATCTCCCTCCTCAAATTATTAATTTCTCTATTTAAGTTATCCCTTTCTCTAGTTAAATTTTTAATTTCATTTCTTAAATCCATTAATTTACTTTCTAAATCATCAGTTGTTCTCTCTAAAGCTTTTTCTCTTCTCTCCATCCCTGGAATTTTTGTTTTGATTTCTTTTATGCGCTTTTCTGTTCTTTCCTTTTCCCATTCTAAATTCTTCTTTTGATTTCGAATATCCTCTCTTAATTTATCTAATTTTTCTTGAAATCTTTCTAATTCAGCATTTTTTTGATCTAATTCTTCATTCTTGGTTCTGATTTTTGCTCTAAATTGTCTGTCTTTGGTAGCTAAATCATTTTTTTGTTGTTCTATTTGATTTTTCGTCTTTTCTAACTCATTCCGTAAGTTATCTCGTTGTTCAATAAGATTTCTAATTTTAAGTTCTTTATCTTTTCTTTTCCTTTCAAGATCTTCTACATTTTCTTTGTAATTTTCTATTTGATTAATAACTTCTTCCCATTCGCTCTTTTCTTTATTCAGTTTAATTCTTTCTTTTTTTAATTTTTTAAGTAATTTTTTATCCGAAACTTCATCTGGCGTTTTTTCTCGAATTTGATATTTAGGAATAGGTTCGTCATTCATAATGTTTCAATTATTTACTTTATCTATTAATAAATTCATATGAATATTAACTCTAAAGTGTTTGCAAATCAAAACTCTAAGAATTAAATTTTACTATTTGTTGATTCTATTTATATAGCTTAGTTTCTATTATTTTCATATAATCTTAGCAAAAAAAATATTAGAATTATATTTAAAACAAAAATATCTATTATATTAGGTTTAATCTTATGGGCTTAGAGGATGAATTTGATGATGAATTTGATGAAGAAGAATTTGATGAAGATTTAGAAGATTTAGATGAAGAATTAGAAGAAGAAATGGAAGAAGACATGGAAGAGCCTTTTGTAGAAATTACTAAAGAGGAAGTTGAATACAAAACACCTTCTACTAAGATTATTCAAGGAGGGAAAAAGATATCAGTATATTTTATGTCTACTATCGGTCCAGGTGAGAAAAAGCAAAAATTAACTGTTAAGGATGGGAACAGTGTTGGTGACATTAAAGAAACTGTAGCAAATTTATTTGGTTTAGATCCTGCTGACTTTCACTTATCATGTGGTGGCGTAACAATGGATGAGACTAACTCTTTAAGCTTTTATAATGTTTCTGACGGAGATGACATACTTTTAATTCCAGCTAGTATTGCTGGTTAATAAATTAGGAATGTTTTTTTTTAAGTTCTTTCTTTTCTTGAGGGGATTAGAGCAATTTCATCATCATCATCGATATCATAATCTTTGAAAAGTGAGCTCTCTTTTAGCAATATTCCTCCGCTAGATAAGAGAAAATCTTCTAATTCGTAATCAAATAATACTGCTATTTTTTCCTTAATTATAATGATTAATTCAGTAGTATCAACAATAATTATTTTCGTTTTCTCACCAGGCTCAACTAACGATCTTACATAAAGTCGAATCTGGTCTTCCATTTCGATTAGTCTCATAGGTGGTGTATAAATTATATCTACATCAGTTTTATCCTTGTTTTTCAATATATTTTCGATTAAATCATTTCTCTCATTTGGATCGTAATATAGCATTTCTCTGATAAATAATATCTTATCCATTTTTGATAATCCTAAACGGTTAATTTTATCTAATTCTTCCTTTCTAAAGATTGAAAAAATAAATTTATCAACTATTGGTATATCCTTATAGGTCTCATCTGATTCAACATATTCTTCTATTGAAGGCATGGCATCAATATACTCTTCAATAATATCGATAGCAACCTTTTGAATCGATTTTGGTTTTGTAAAGTATTTTTTTTCTTTTATTCTCTTATCTTGACTACTTTTAGACTGAATAACGGTGTAAATTGTACTTGTGGATAAAACTGCAACACTACTAATAGTTAGAACAAGAAATAAAGGAATATTTTCTATACGAAATAGGAAAAAAAAGACATAGAACAAAATAAAAACTATGTAAAGAGCAATAACACTTAAAATTCTATAATTTTTTCTCATGATTTTTTGATTAGATTATTTTCTGAATTTAAAATATATAATTTAAAATTTAAATGGGATTGGAATAATATTGGAGTTTTTAATTTCATACACCTTGAATTGATTTTCTAACCTTAGAATATTTCTCTTTATCTAATTTAAATATGGTTCTATTTTTTTCTTTTTCAATTTTTATTAATTTCAGATCTTTTAGAATATCTAAATATTTTTTAATAGTACTATGATTCTTTTTCAAACCATTTGCTATTTCTGTAATTTTCAATGCTTTATTTTCTCTTTTCAAATAGTCTATTATTTTTTGAACGATTTCTTTCTTTAAATAATAGAAAAACGGATCGAGTTTTGGATTTGAATCAAATTTGAAGAAAATTCTATGATTGTTGATTTGTTTCGATCTAATAAATTGGAATTTTTCTAAACACGATAAATGCCATAAAGCTTGATTACCACCCATATTTAGAGCTCTCATTACTTCATTAATATTTGAGGGATTCTTTTTAATAAAATTGAAGATCTCATTCCTTTTCGGATGTTCAATAATATTATTTTTCATTAATCTAGTTCCAGGGATGATTACACGTCTTTTAATTAAATCCTTTAAGATTAACTCTATTCTATTCTCGTTTATATTAGGATTGTATCTCACTCTGTTATTTATATATGATATAATATCTCTAATTGAGAAGAAAGTTTTTTTTGTTAAATATTCTTCTACTAATTCAAGAACAACAGATTCTGCATTATCCATAGAACTCATGAGCCCATACTTAAAATATGTTGATATATTATGTTTTTATAATTGTGTATTCTCTCTAAAACAATATTTTATTCATTATATATATTGATAGGCATTCATACAATTTATAATATAATTTCTTAAGGAACCCTAATTTGCTCCTTTTTGTTTTTGATAAGAACTTGAAAAACTGCAAAATCATTCCAATGGGTTTTATAATATCTTTTTAATGCCATTTTATTAAGTTTGACAAAATTAAAAATTACAAAATAAAAAAAAATTGGATGTGATGTGAATGAGTTTTGATGAATTTGATGAAGATTTAGGTGGAGAAGAACCACTAAAATCTAAAACTCCTGCAACTAAAACTCCTTCAGCAGGAAAGAAATTGACTTTATATTTCATGTCAACAATTGGTCCTGGTGAAAAGAAAGAAAAATTAACTGTAAATGACAGTAATCGAGTAAGAGATATTAAACAAACATTAGGAAATTTATATGGACTTGATCCTAATGATTTTCATATATCTTCTGGTGGAGTTACTATGGATGAAAATAGTGCATTAAGAGACTATGATGTAAGCGATGGCGACGATATTCTATTAATCCCTGCGAGTACAGCTGGGTAGACTTATAAAACTTTCTTCATAAATTATAATATAAGGGCTTTAAGCCCTTCAATTTTTTTTATTTTTTTTTATAAATATTAATGGTGATAAGATTGAATAAGGATTCAGATTTTTTTGCAAAAGAATTATCAGTGGGTGAGAGAGACCTGTATGACCGCCAGTTTCGTCTAGAAGGTTGGTCTCAGAAATTAGTAAAGAACTCAAGAGTGCTAATAGTTGGTGTTGGAGGTTTAGGTTGTGAAATTGCTAAAAATCTAGCCATGCTTGGTGTGGGTCATTTAGATCTTATTGATTTAGATATCATTGAACATTCTAATTTGAACCGTCAAGTTCTGTTTGCAGGAGCGAAGATAGGAGAGTCAAAAGCAGTTGTTGCTGCTAGAAAACTAAAAGAAATTAATCCTAATGTTATTGTTAAGGGATACCATACCTCCTTAGAACGATTGAATCCGGCACTATATCAAGCTGCTAATGTTGTTATTGGAGGACTTGATTCGATGAATGCACGTCTAAATTTAAATGCACAATGTATAAGATTTAAAAAGCCGCTAGTAGATGGAGGAGTATCTGGTTATCATGGTCATGTATACACAATATTTCCATATAAAAATGCTTGTTATGAATGTAATCCATTACCGGTAGGAGAGAGTGATGAGATGGCTGCTTGTACAGTTGTTGGAGTCCCCCGAAAAAGGATTCATTGCGTTTTTAAAGGAGATATGGCATTCAGAGAAAAGTTTGATAGAGATCCAAATCCAAAAGACGTAAATGATATTAAATTCATTCAAAAGGCTGCAAATGAATTCGTAAACAAACACAATTTCTTACCGGAATATACAGAGGATGATATTGTAAAAATCATTGATAGGCACGATCCTGGTATAATTTCTATAAATGCAGTCATTTCTGCTTTGCAATCACATGAAACAACAAAAATCCTTCATTGGAAAAAAGGTCATAAAGGATTAGGTGAACCTATTAGAAGTTATGTGATCTTTAATGCAATTACAATGAAATTTTATCATATTGCAAAACAGAGAAATCCAGAATGTTCTCAATGTGGTAAACACGTACGACGAGTATCTATAAAATTGAGATCCCAATCACCTTGTATTAATATAATTAAAATATTAAAGAAAAATGGATTTAAATTGGATCCAGATTCTGAGCCAATTTTAACTTTACTGGATTTCAATGATGTTAAGATAGTTGACTTAGAAAAGAATTCAATTGAAAATGGGTTAAGAAATTACGAACTTATGACTGCTGCTGGGTTTAAAGGTAGAGAAATTTTTGTAACCTTAAAAATAAAACAAAATTTGAATCAGAAAAGGTTTTAAATTAAAATTATAAGAAATAATCAAATATTTAAAGAAAAATTTTCAATATAAAATTAGAGATAATAAAAAGGGTTGAGAAAATGAGTATAAGAAGTAGTCGTATTTCCCGAGATTTTGCAGGATTAAAAAAAATGCTTAAAGATGGTAGTATTGTTCAATTAAAACCATTTAATCCTAAAAGAAAAAGTATTGATCATTTAGCAATCTCCTTTAAAGGACCAAAAGGTACTGTTTATGCAGGTGGTCTTTTTAGGTTAGAAATGAGATTCCCTGCTCAATACCCTAAACAACCTCCTTTTGTAAGAATGCATACTCCCATTTGGCATCCAAATTTTTGGCCAAAACCGTCTGAATATAAAGGACAAAGAAATATTTGTCTAGCATTAGTAGATCCCTCGTTAGTTGGTAAAAAAGGCGGATGGAGTCCCTCAAAAACTGCTGTTACAATTGTTCAAGCGATAGTTGCTATGTTAAACACACGTGGTAAATTTGTAAATCCAACAGATGTTTTTAATAAAAAAGCAGCGATTGAAATGATGAAAAATCCGAAATTTTTCGAGAAAAAAGTAAAGAATCTTGTTAAGAAGTATGCAAATAAAAAATGGTGATCACCTTAATGGAAGATAAAGAATTAGTAAATAATTCAATTAAAGATACAATAAAAAGGAAGATAAAAGAAAAAATAAAACAAGAACTACTAGATGAAATATGTGAAGAACTTAAACTCGAAGAAGATGAATTGACAGAAGAAATTTCTTCAATGCTTACAAAAAAATCCTCTGCCAAACCAATTATAAAACTTACGAAGATACCTGCAACTAAAATTGTAGAAAAAAAAAAAGTTGAAGATCAAAAAGAAGTAGTAATCCAAAAGGAAATTTATATTTCAGTAAAAGCAATCCTTAAAATAGCAAGTCATGCACTTAAATATGCTAATTCGAAGATTCCGAGAGAAGATTGGGTGGAGGTTATAGGGCTTCTTGCGGGAAAAATGGATAATAATAGCACCGTACATATTGAAGATTACTATCCTATGGGTCACGGTACAGCAGTTTATGCAGAAATTAAAGATTATAAGAATTATGTGAGAGCTTTTAAAGATATTAAAAGGCAGAGGTTTTTTATATGTGGATGGGCGCATAGTCATCCTTCATATGGACTTTTTATGAGTAATGAAGATATTGGTACTCAAGCAAGGTATCAAAAGCTCTGGGACAAGTCTGTCGCACTTGTTATCGACCCATACCTTATTAATGGCACTTCTGCGGGTTTTGAGATATATCGAGCAGATCTTAGAACTAAAACATGGTATCCCTTAGTATATGGAATTAAGGGATCATTAGATATTAAGATGCTTCCAGAAATTCTAAAATTCATGAATCCAATACTAGAAGGGAAAGCGGTATACCTTGAATATGATGAAGATTAAAATATAGGAAATTTGGTGATTATTAAACTATGGCTAAAATTAAATCTGTCGTAATTACACTGGTAATATTTTTATTAATCGGTATAATACATGGTGCTATCCTAAATTCTTTTAATATATTTGTAAGTTGGTTATTATTCGGAATCTGGTTAATATTTTCTTTTAAAGTTTTAAAAAATATTAAACAGTATCGTGAATTTAATTCTCCTCACAATACTGCTTTCTTTACAATTGGACCTGTTTTTATTGGAATTTTTTATTCAATTTGGGGTAATTTTACAGGTTTATTAGGAGAAAATCTTCTTGAAAGTACAGATTTATATTTAAGCTGGTGGAGTATTCTATTTGGATTTCCCTATATATTATTTGGTTCAATCTCTTTGTATCATTGTTTTAAAAAATATAATGTAATTTATTTTGGAACGAAATCAGTAAATGCGCGAAAATTTGGGTATATTTTAGGTATCTCAATTCTCTTTTTCATAATTGTTTATTGGATTAGTTTTTATTCACTTGTTGGCTTCTATGGATCTTTATTAATACCTCTCCATTTTTTAATAGATCTTAATCTATTAATGTTGCTTATCAGTACTATTTTAATAATGATTGTCCCAGGGTTATTTGGGGCTCGAACACAATTACCCCATTTAACGAGAGATTACATAACACAACGTACAAATAGATTAAACCAATTAACATCACCTTCAAGAAGTACATCTCCTAGAAGACAGAGAAAAAGTATTCATACTACAACTAGATCATCACCAACTCCTTCAACTAGAACGACTACTCGTACATCGAGATCAGTTTCTCGTTCATCAAGATCTATACCTAGAGGGCATATACATTCAGCAAGTTCTAGAGTTAAAACATCTACTCGGACTACAAGCAGGAGTACAACAGGAAAACCAATTAGAAGGAGTCAGAGCGTTATAAGACAAAGAAATTTTAAATTATATAGACCAAAAGCTGGAAATTTATCAATAGAAGATTTTAAATGTATTTTTTGTTTTAAATTGCCAGAATTTCCAAAAGATAATGGTAGAGGAATAATTTTATGTCCAAATTGTAGATATCCCGCTCATGCAGATGAATTTAAAGATTGGCTCAGAACTTCTGGTCTTTGTTCTCGATGTAATGCTCCTATTCCTTCAAATTATAGGAGAAATCCTAAAATTATCAGTGTAAAAAACTATATAATAATTTTTAAGGATATTTTAAGGAAAAGACAATAATTTCTTACGATTTTTTTAAAATTCATTAAAAATTTAATCTCTAATTTTTTACCTTTTGTTTTAATTCGCCCACAGTAGTTTTCAGTTCAGCATAAACATTATGAGGATGAATAGATTCAAGACTTTCAATTTTAAATTTTACTTTAAAATCATCGTCAAGATTTGGAAAATCTCTTAAAATGAAATTTTTTGCCATTTCTCTAATAACATCTTCGGAAAAGAGAGGTTTTAAATGCGCAATTCTTACTAATTCAGCTTCTTCGGGTCTCTTTAAAACAGATTGAATTTTACCGCTCATGGATTGCTCTATAACATCAATAATGTCTAAAACATCTACCTTATGATTAGTTAAATCCTTTATTTGAATGATAATAGTCCCGATTGATCTTTGATTATGTGAAGAAAATGGAAGGATATTTAATAACTTATTGAGATCTTCTTCCGAAACATTAATATCTTTTCTGGATTTAACAACTTTTTCTGCATATTCCAAAGAAAGTTCTTTAGCGCAAGGACACACTGTCATACCAACTGCGCTAGCGCCAATAAAATAATTATAATCGATATCACCTAATTTATCTCGACTTGCTTTTACAAAAGAACTAATATCATATGATTTTTGAATGATCCTTTCATCATTTTCTCTAACTTGCACTACAATTTTACCTTCTAATTTTACTTCAGCTTTAGATGTGTATGGATGGCGTTCCAATAATTTTTTTACAATTGTATCTCCAACAAGTTCAATAGTTGGGGTAGGTTTGAAGATTACTTCATTAATGACTTCTTCTATAGTTTCCGAAGTTCTAGACATATGTATTCCACGCTGTTCAGCAGGAAGATTGATTAATGCTGAAATTTTAGGATAGAAAGAATACTTTTTATTCTCTTGAACAATCTCAACTTTTTTTTCTAATTCTACAATACCAACCTTATCTATTGGAATATCTATTCCGGAACCAGAATCTTGCAAATCTGTTTTAAATTTGGTAATTAAAAGCCACCAGTGACAAAAACTAATTTTTTTTTTCTAATCTTTAAAAGGATTAGATATAATTTAAAAGGATTCGATATAATTAATACAAAATAATTTACATTGTTTATGAATTAATGGCAAATAAATGTTTATTTAGCAAGTATGCTCTAATTGGAGATAATTTAGATTTAAAACAGAATGTAAATTTAGAAATTGATCAAACTGGAAAAATTATAGATATCTCCTATGATGATATAAGTAAAAATTTAGAAATTTTACCAAATCATCAGAATTTCTTAATGGCTCCAGGTTTTATAAACTCCCATGTCCATATTGGAGATAATTTTGCTAAAGAATTAGGTTTTAATAAAGAGCTAGGGGAGATTGTTGCTCCACCATTTGGACTTAAACATAAATTACTAAGGCAAACCCGAGAAGAAACTAAAGTTAAAGGAATTCAAAACGCTGTTTTAGAAATGCTTTCAAATGGGATTACATTTTTCATTGATTTTAGAGAGGAAGGAGTAGAAGGCGTAAATCTTCTAAAAAAGGCGCTCACTAACACTTCAATTAATTATTTAATCCTGGGACGATTTATGGATGAGAGTGAAATAGAATCTATTTTTGATTTAGCAGACGGAGTCGGATTAGCTAGTTATAAAGAAATAACTTTAACAAATAAGAAATTTATTATATTAGCTAAACAGAGATTTAAAAAAATCATTGCTTGTCACTGTGCTGAAAACAATCGTAGTGAGGATTTAATAAATAAAATGTTTTCTGATAATTGTGTTGATATTATCATTCATGGGACTAAATTTGTCAAGAAAGATTTAGTAAAAGTGATTAAAAATAATAAATCACTTGTTTTATGTCCTCGTTGTAATGGATATTTTGGAGTTGGTTTTCCTCCCATTAGCGAAATTTTAAAATTAAAGATTCCAATATCATTAGGCACAGATAATCTAATGGTAAATAATACAGATTTATTTGAAGAGATACGATATCTTTATCGAATTTCAAGAGTTTCATGCAGTTATAATAAAGAACTTCAATTAAGTTCTAAAGATTTACTGAAAATGGTAACTATTAATGCTGCTAAAAATTTTAATCTTGAAAAAGAGTTTGGTTCAATTTCAAAAGGAAAATTTGCTGACCTTTTTTTAATTGATCTTTGCCATCCAAATCTATTTTCTTATAAAGTAGACTCTAATAATATTTATGATTTAATTTCTCAAAGAACAAAATCAGAAAATATTAATAAAACCTATATCAAAGGAGAGTTAGTTTTTGAAAGAATTTAAACGCCCCTATGTAATTTTAAGTGCAGCGATGACTATTGATGGAAAGATAGCATCCAAAACAGGAGATCCAGAATTATCTGATGAGCAAGATTGGAAAGAAGTCCATAAACTTAGAACTCAAGTGGATGGTATTATCGTCGGGAAGAACACTATATTAAAAGATAATCCCAAACTTCACATTAAATTCTATGAACATAAGGGATATTATAGAATTGTTGTAGATAGTAATCTTTCGATACCTATTGATTCAAATGTAATTATATTTCAACCACAAACGTATCCTACAATAATATGCACCACGGAAAATGTATCTCTGAAAAAAATCAAAGATTTTGAGTCAAAAGGAGTAAAGATATTAAAGTCTGGTAAAGGTAAGAAAGTAAATATATCGAATCTTATGCCTCTTCTCTATAATGTAGGGATGCAAAAGCTCTTATTAGAGGGAGGTGGCACATTGAACTGGAGCTTTATTAAGAAGAATTTAATAGATGAAATAAGGCTAACTGTTGCTCCATGGATGGTTGGTGGTCAAGATGCAACTAGCCTTGTTGAAGGTAAAGGTTTTGAAACTATGGCTCAAGCGCCAAGGTTTAAATTGCTTGAAATTTTAAGTAGAGATAATTATGTGGTGTTAAAATACAAGAAGAATAAATAATGAATAAAGATAGTGAAATTAAAAGCTTTAAAAAGCTCACATTAAAACAACTAAGAGCGAGAGTAAAAAACATAAAAGAGCAATTACCAAGTAATGAGAAAAACGTAATAACTTATTCCAAAAATTTTACCCTTTCTCTTTCGAACTATTGTGTTAATCAATGTGGATATTGTTTTTATAATTATAAAATTCCTAAGTCAAGTGGTCAGGGAAATGTAGTATTACTTAGTAATGAGCAAATAGTTACTTTAATTCAAAAAGCTCTTCAATACAACTGTAAAGAAGCCCTTCTGATGTCTGGAGAACGTCCAGAAAGTTTTCCTGAAGTTAAAATAGAATTAAAAAATAGAGGTTGTTCAGATTTTATAGAGTTTGTAAAAGATATTTGCACATATCTACTTGATTTTAACATTCTACCCCATACAAATTTAGGATTTTTAACTTATAACGAAATGGAGGAACTAAAAAAATTCAACGCAAGTATGGGGTTGATGCTTGAAAGTACTAGTATAAAGCTTTTTAAAAAAGGGAAGGTACATGAATATTCTCCTGGAAAATTACCCGCAAAAAGAATAGAGCACATTAATAATGCTGGAAAATTAAAAATTCCATTTACTACAGGCTTGTTAATAGGTATTGGAGAAACTCTGGAAGATATCATAAAAGATTTATATTTAATCAAAAATATCTATAAAAAATATGGGCATATTCAAGAAGTTATAATTCAGAATTTTGTAAAAAAAGAAGGAATTCCCTACCAACCTAAAAAGCTACTCAATATGAAATATATGCTTAGAATAGCTGGAATTGCTCGTATTATATTTGAAAATGAAATTGCTATTCAAGTACCACCAAATCTTATAATAGGTTTAGAAAAAGAGTTTATCGATATAGGTATTGATGACTTCGGAGGAATATCACCTATAACATTAGATTATATAAATCCTGAAAATCAATGGCCTCAAATTGATGATTTGAATAAAATTTGTGAGAATAAAGGTTATAAACTCAAAGAGAGGCTTCCAATCTATGATAAATACATCCAAAAAAGTGATTTCTGTTCAGAAAATATTAAAAAAATTATAGATAATATAAATTATTAATGTTAACTTCTCATATCTTAAACCAGCTAAAACCAGAAATAAAGTTAATTTTAGAAAAAGCTTTAAAAAATAAGGAAATTACCTCTAAGGAAGCTTTAAAATTATTAAAAGTTCATGGTAAAGAATTTTTTGCCCTACAATATGTAGCTAATCAAATTTGTTATGAAAAGAAAGAAGATTTCGTAACTTTTGTGATTAACCGAAATATAAATTTTACAAATGTGTGCTTTCAAGGATGTAAATTCTGTTCTTTTAGTTTACCAACTAATCACAAAGATGCTTTTTTGCTTACATTAGAGGAGATTAGGGATAGAGTTATTGAAGCAAAAAATTCAAATTGTTCAGAAGTATGTATTCAAGGGGGAATAAATCCTGAATTAAAATTTGATTTTTATTTAGATATTCTTAGAGTTGTAAAAGAAATTGATAGAAATATACATGTTCATGCGTTTTCTCCTCAAGAAATCTACTTTATGTCAAAATTATATGATAGTTCAGTAGAGAACACTTTGAAAGAATTAAAAAAAGCAGGATTAGATTCAATTCCAGGAACAGCAGCAGAGATTTTAGTTGATGATATTAGAAAAATTGTATGTCCTAATAAAGTTTTCACTCAGCAATGGGTTGACATTATCACTACAGCTCATAATTTAGGAATCCCAACAACTTCAACTATCATGTACGGACACATAGAATCTCTAAATAACCGAGTTACGCATTTAGAAGTTTTAAGAGAAATTCAGAAAGAAACTAAAGGCTTTACTGAATTTGTACCTTTACCTTTTGTTAAAGAAAAGCCGATTTTATCGAGATTAGATAAATATCCTTTGAATCCTAGTTATGGTATGGCGGATTTAAAATTATTTTCCGTCTCTCGGATATTTTTGAATAATTATATTGATAATATACAATGCAGTTGGGTAAAATTGGGCCCAAAGTTTGCCCAAGTGTCCTTAAATTTCGGTGTAAACGATTTCTCTGGAACTTTAATGGAAGAAAATATATCAAGAAGTGCTGGAGCGGAATTTGGTCAATATTTATCACCAGAAGAAATAATTAAAATAATTAAAGCCGCTGGAAAGAAACCCGCTCAAAGAGATACTTTATATAATATATTGAAATATTATTAAAAATTACTGAGATTGTAGATATTCTAAAATATAGCGTTGTGCTATAAGATCCGAATTGACCATCCCTAGTACTTTTCCTTGTTCAACTACTGGCATTGCAGAAATCTGATACTGCTCTAGTTCTCGAACAATATCTAAAATAGAAAAATCTGGAGATGCTGTAATGACATCCTTAGTCATAATTTTGTCAAGATTGACGTCACAACTATTAGAAGCAACTGCAGCAGTTATATCCCAATCGGTTACAACTCCTACAAGCTTGTTTTCAGAAAGTACAGCAATTATCCCGCTATTTTTTTCAATCATTAAAGCAGCTGCGTCCTGTACTGCACTTTTTACATCGATTGTTGGTATTGAAATCATAATATCTTTTGCTGTACGTTCCCTTTCCTTAGCAGTCAAACGTTGAAGACTGATACGTTCAGCTGCCGTGCACGGGAGCATATCAGGGTTTGCCGCTAATAAATCAACTAATTCAATCATATTATGATGAATTACATCTTCTCTATATTCCTCTCCTGCTTTTAATCGTTGTCTTGAAAGCTCTGCAAATTCTTTAGAATGATCTTTCAACCATTTTTCTACCGCTTCACGATTACCTAACATTTCTTCAGGTATTTGTAATCGATCTGGAGATTTAATGATATGCTCTTGAGCAGCAAAAATCACACCTCCAGAATTTACTAAGTAATCATTAGCTATCATTACCCCTTTCTCTCTATACACGATTTGCTCCATACGGGTACGTGCTGCCTTTCTATTAGGATCAGGCGAATAAGTATTTGCCCCTTCAATAATCACTCCCCATTTTCCCATACGATCCACCGTTATAGATGGTTTTTCAGAAGCACGCACTCCTAAATAGTTGAATACTGGCGCCGCAGGAACTAAACAAAAAGCATTTTCGAGAAGTAAATTATTTCTATTTGTAGAAAATTTTGTTGGGTGTTTATGCCCTTCTGAAAAAATCTTCTCTTTAAAATAATTATTAGTAACTAAGCGTTTTTCTTCCCACAATTTAAAAAGTTCTTGAATTGGTAACCCGGATTCATTATATAAATATCCCTCTAAATCACTTATCCCTATTACTTTAGCATCAGGGATTCTTTCATATAATATACGTGCAGCATGAGCACCAACAGCTCCAAAACCTTGAATCAAAATTTTAAGATCTTTAGATTCTGAGATTTCTAGATTAGCAAATTGGGAAAGAACTCTCAATCTCGGCATTATATTCAATAGAGTTTGCAGAGCAATTACGACCCCACCAGCAGCTGCCCCCAATTCATCTATGCGCATTCCTCCCATCTCAACAGGCTTAGAGAGAGCATTATCTAATCCATTTTCTATAGCTATGGTCTTCATATCAGCATCATTAGTACCCACATCAGGTCCGGGCAAATAGATATCGATATAACGATGAATTAATCGTGCAAAACCACGTATTACTTGATTACGATTATTTGGAGAGAGATCTCTCTCAGCAACTATCCCAGACTTCCCACCACCATAAGGTAGATTTGCAGCTGCATTTTTTAAAGTCATGCCTCTAGCTAGATTATGAATGTCTGAAGGTGTTATATCAGGGAGCATTCTAATCCCTCCCATTGACGGAGCCCCCATAGACAGGTTATCTACTACTAAATATCCACCAATTTCCAAATCGGATGTTTCATCCCATAAGCAAGCAACAATATGGGGTCCTAATTTATCAACAACAATCCCAAGTCGAGATAATAGGTGCTCGTCGATGTTACTAAATTCCAAATAACACTTTCCTTTATCTTTTTTAAGTCGGGTTTTAAGAGTAGCTTCTGGGAGGTGTTCATGAAGAAAAGATTCCATTTTTTTTGGTATCATGATATCCACACTTGTAAGAGAATTTGATTAATGGAAACATATTAGATAAGTTTAATAATTATATAAATTTCAACCAATTACTTAAGCTAATCACTAATTTATTTTATTGATTTATTCATCTTGTATATACGGCTTTTCTAAATTTAAATGAATTTCTGCTTTCTTTAATTCTCTACCTAAATAATTTAAATGATAAACGTCTTTAGTTAAATTAGACTGAATGACATTTTTACTTAAAGCTTCGGCATTGTCCCCAATGAAAGTGTGGAGTAGCTGATCATCATTAGAGTAAAAGAGAGTGTAAATTTTCTTAGAATAATGATTTGTGTAAATTCTAAAATATCCTTTATCATCCGGAATATAATCAGGCAGGCCCTTATCTACTGATATTGCATTAGTTTGATTTATAAGGGGTAATTTCTGATTTACTTTTCCTTTAGCCCTAAAAACTGAGATCCCTTGATTTATAGGAGGTGTTTTTTTATATTTCGCAACATAATTTAATTTTATACTTTCTTTTAACTCTCTTACTCCTCCCATTAATTTCGTACTATGTTCGACGGTAAAAAGAATCCCCATATCCAGTTCAATTGCAATGCTTGCTAATAGCCCATTAATTCCAACAGAATCAATATCCATAAGCTCGACTACGTTTGATATTCCAAAAAATAGAGGGAGTTCGAAATTTCTATATTTTTCTTCTGAAACCTTTTTTTTGTAGAAAAAATAGGCTTCTAAAGAATTGCATATTCCAGGACTAATTGGTGTTTCCAGCAATGGATCAGCAATTAATTTCTTAAAATCATTATTTTGTAATTCATTTGTCAGCTTAAACAAGTTTTTAACACGAGTTTCAGGATCCTTTGGAAAATATGCATTCTTAACATTAGTAGGAAGTATAACAATAGGAATGTTTTTAGGGAGATTTAAAAATTCTTTATAATTACCCAAATCTAAACTGAGAATAAGATCAATTCCTTCTTCAACAGCAGCATTTATCTCTTTGGAATCCATAGAATCTATACTTATTAATATATCAAAGTCAGATCTAATTAATTTGATTATTTCTTTAATTTTTTCTGGATTTGGTTTATTAGAGACACATCCAATATCTATAATCTCTGCTCCAGAATTGATATAATGTTTTACTTTTTTTAGAATATTCCCATTGCTTTTTTCAGTACAGTTCACAATCTCGGCAATTATAGGGGGTGGTAAATTCCTTCCAATTATGATATTAGATTTTTTTTCATTAAGGTAATATGTATGAGACTCTAGCTTGTTTTTGGCTGATATTAGTTGCGAATTTACGATTTCAGTAAATTGACTTTCTCCTGAAATCTCTAGTAATCTATTTGCTGGTGTCTTATTAGATAATTCTAGACTTTCTAAATTTTTTAGAATGACTGGTAAATCAGAGGCGAATTCCGGACCTTTTCTAACTTTTATTGAATATTTATCTTCTAAATTTTTTGAATCCCATTGAACAAAACCTGGCAATAATATCATATCATAATTATTAATTTCTGTCTGTTCTAAGATTTTAGATGTTATAAGTTCTGTTAGAAATGCAGAAATGGATACTGGTGCTTTTATTACGGTAATCTTATGCTCTCTAACAGGTTTAACAACCTTTTCTATTATTTTATAACTCTGTAGACCAGTAATTATAAGTATTTTAATCTAAATCACTTATGAGCTTTTCTTTTTCAAATGGAATAAAAATATCATCTAATATTGAACCAGTAGCTTCTTTTATTTTTAAATTATTAATTATTGGCTCGAATCTTCCCCTTAGAATTCCATTAGCAATAAAAGCTGCCCCTTGAGCTGCTCGTTTTGCTATTTGACTAAATGATTTCATGATTCTTACCGGAGCAACATCATTTAATCCACGTATCATTTTTTCTCGAAAGTATGTTAAACTTGCTCCTCTTCCAGCTAATAATACCTCTTTTATTTTATCTTTAGATGAAAATGATGACGATATTCCAAAAACAGCTTTTTTCACACTTGATAAATAAGCTTTTAGAGCTAATTTAGTCTGTTCATCCTTCTCTGCTAGAAGCGTGATCTCTTTTAAGCTCAAATCGGAATACCCAGAAATATAGGCAACTCCACCTTTGTAGATATTTTTCTTCTGGATATTTTTGATAAGATAAGCTAGCTCCCCATCTAGAGCTCCACATGCTCTAAAACCCATAATATTTGACCCTCCTATTCCATCAATAATCTGACCATTTTCAATTGCCAAAACCGCTGTGAATCCATAACCAATTTCAACCATGATGAAATTTGTATTTTCTGTCGCGACTTTAAATCTTTCCATTTGATCTCTAATTCCAGTAACTGCAGTACAAATCTTATCTGCAGTACCCATATCAATTTTATTAATTTTTCGATACTTAGGAACAGTAGGTAAATGCTTGACTCCAGGGACAATAATTCCTGGGATATTTTGAGCTTTAATTAATCTTAAAACCTCTCCCAGACCAACTAATTTATTTTTTTCTTTCTGATCAAATTTTAATAAAGTAAAAAATATATCTTGTTCTGTTAATTCATGTACATCTTTTAAAGGAAGTCCAAACCCACTAGGAGCAACCATTAGATCGACGTTCTCTACTGAATTAATGATCGTAATTGCTTTTTGAGGATCATTAATTAGTTCTTTAGTAGGTAAAGATGTGTCTAAAATTGTTTTATTGTCCTCCAAACCGAAGAAATCCCATGATCTGCTACCAGGATCAACGCCTATAACTCTATACATCAATCAGACTAATTGCATTAATACACTATAAAAGATTCTATAATTCTATTTATTTTCTATTTTTTTTTAATAATTGCATTCAACTTAAACTATTTTTAGAATTTAACTTAAAACTATAAAAACAGCGGAAATTTTTAATAAGTTAGTCTAAAATTGAAATCTTGTACTCTGATGAATGAAAACAAAGAGTATTAAATATTATAAAAAAAGGTGATAAAAGATTATTGTGAAAGTGTATGTGTGTAAAATATGTGGAGAAGCTTATATTGGAGAAGAAGCACCAAGTCGATGCCCCTTTTGCGGAGCATTTAAAAAATATTTCGTAGAATCGACAGAATATGATGATACAGGGGCTTGGGATGTTGAATTAAATGAAAAAGATAAAGCTAATGCTGAAAAAGCTTTAGAAGTCGAAGTATCTAACACTATTTTCTATAAATGCGCTAGTAAAAAGACTCCAGAATTAGATGGTCAAAAGCTGTTTAAAATTCTAGCTAAAGTGGAACAAGAACACGCTGCTTGCTGGAAGAAAATTCTAAAGTTAGATAAAGTAGAATTCCCCAAATATGATAAATGCGCTCCTGAGTATACACCGAATTTAGAAGAATCACATAGCAGAGAAGATAGAGCTATAAAGTTTTACGGTCAAGCAGCAGCGGAAGCTCAAAATCCCCGCGTAAAAGAAATATTTCAAGCTTTTGTCGAAGTTGAAACAGATCATCTCCATTTATCTGAAGAGAGGTTAAAATAATTGGTTTCCTTTATTATCTTTTTTTTTTTAATTAATAATTTATTAATATTAATTTGAAATTTTATAATTTGTAATTAATTTGAAAATTATGGGGATATTAAATGAGTAAAACTGGAAGAAAATTACCACAATATAAAATTGCTGAGCCTTATAATCTCTCTCCACGACAAAAATGGTTAAGAGATTATTATTTTAAGGGATTAGAGAGAGAGTGGAATAATCAATATTCATCGTTTACAACTGGAACAGACTGGGATATTGTTTTTCATGAGGGAGATTTTTATATAAATCCTGAAGTACTTTATTATATTCAGATGATGGGGAAAAATGATAGAGGTGTATTTGCTTCATCTTTTAGATCAATGGCTATACCAGTTGGGTTACCAGATAATTTTTGGGAATTATCTTTACCAGAACGTAGAGCCATATTTTTGGAAAAAGTTATGCTTGACTATATTCCTCAAGAAATCATTTCAGAAAATGATTTAATCGCAGGTGGGAGATTTAATACACAATTAAGTAAATGTTTTAATAAGGAAGAAGCGAGAGAATATTGGAAAAAAAACATAAGAAATCGAGAAGCAATTTTTAAATATCATAAATCTGGTTTCGGAAATCTAGGAGCAATACCAGGGCATATTATACCTGATTATGAAACAATAATAAAGAAGGGATTTAAATATATATATGAAAAAGCTATAAAGACATACAATAAACTTAGTGAAGATGAAAAAGCTGGTGTAAAAGGAGGAGAACTCAGAGCAATGATGATTTCAGCAGAAATCTCAAAGAAATTAGCAAAAAAGTATGTAGAGGAATGTCGAAGATTAAAAGGAGATGCAACAAAACCTGAAAGAGTTGAAGAACTTGAAGAAATGGCGAAAAATTTAGAAAAAGTACCATGGGAACCTGCTGAGACTTTTTGGCAAGGAATTCAAGCAATTTGGCTCATTCATATGTTAGTAATGGCTGAAGAGTCGTATCCAGGAGCGGGCCTCTCTTTTGGAAGGATTGATAAGTACCTATGGGATTTGTATAAAAAGGATGTTATTGATCAAAAAACAATCACTAAAGAGTTTGCGAAAGACATTTTAGGTAGTTTCTGGTTTCATTGTAATACTGTATATGATGCAATGATTAAAGTTGGTAAACAGGGAATAAACTCATCATTTGGTCAAATAATTACCCTCTCTGGGTGTGGTCCAAACGGAGAGGATTTAACAAATGAACTTACATACACTATGCTTGAGGTTACAGATTCGTGGTATCCTAGCCTTGAACCTAAACCTAATGTAAGGACTCATAGAAATTCTCCTGATAAACTTTTAGATATTTTAGTAGATATGATTGCAAGAGCTCAGGGCTCTCCATTTATTCTGAATTTTGACGAGAGGAGTATTGCAGGATTGATTAAAGAAGGCATACCAAAAGAAGAAGCCTGGAATTATGGTGTAGTAGGGTGTCTGGAAAATACTATGCAAGGCAATGACAGAAGTGGTACTGTAAATTGCAATCCTAATTTAACTAAATCTATAGAGTTAACATTGTGGAATGGTAAAAATCTACCTGGAAATGATATCATAACTAAACCTGGTGAACAAATTGGACCAGAAACGGGAGATGCTGAAAATTTTCAAACATGGGAAGAATTTTTTAACGCTTGGAAAGAACAAGTCAAATTTATTATTAATTATACCGTAGATCTAAATAATTTATGTGAAGAACTTCGAGGAGATTTTATTTACACTCCCTACTTATCAACGATGGTTCGAGGATGTATAGAGCAAGGTTTAGATATTACAAATGGAGGTCCTGAATTGAGATTTATTACTGTTGAAGGAGTAGGATTTGCTACAACAGTAGATTCATTATTAGCAATTAAAAAGCTTGTATATGAAGATAAGAAATATACAATAGCACAGATTAAGGATGCCATTATGAATGACTTCAAAGGATATGAAGTAATGCAAACTTACTTAAGTAATAAGGCTCCTAAATATGGAAACGATGAAGATGATAATGATGAATTAGCTAGAATGGTAATGGAAACATGGGCAGAAGAATGTTGGAAATATAAAACACCAACTAATTATCAATATCGACCGGGAATGTTATCCTGGAACTATTGGGCTGGAGCTGACGCTGGCTACACAATAGCAACCCCAAATGGACGAAATAGGGGATCATTTCTATCAAATGCTATTTGTCCAACCGATGGTGCTGATATAAAAGGACCTACAGCAGTTGCTAATTCTGTTGGTAATGTATTAGGAGGTAAAACTGAATACGGAGAATATATTAATTATTTACCTAATGGAGCAAGTCATACAATTACATTTAATCCATCTATAATTAAAGATCCAGAACATAAAGAGAAATTCAAAGCTTTTTTGAAAGGTTATATAGAAAACGGAGGTACTGCTCTACAATTCAATATGCTCGATGCCGAGATGTTAAAAGATGCTCAAAAACATCCCGAAAATTATAAGAATCTTTTAGTTAGAGTAACAGGCTATAACGCATATTTTACCGCAATAGGTAGAGAATTACAAAATGAAATTATCGCAAGAGAATCTCATAAAATATGAAAAATTTTTATGTATTTTAATTAATTTTTTTATTGGTTAATGTCTAAATTTAGAGGATTTAAAATTTATTTACATTATTAAAACGATAGAAAAAACTTAAGATAATGGCGACATCTGAAGCTTTAATTTTTCAAATTCAGAAATTTTCAACTGAAGATGGTCCGGGCATCAGAACAACTGTATTTTTTAAACATTGCCCATTAAAGTGTATATGGTGCCATAATCCTGAATCTATACTCAAAACACCTCAACTTGAATGGTTTAAGCATAAATGTATTGGATGTAAGACATGCATAGAAACATGCCAAGAAAATGCATTATCTTTTGACAAGAATGGCTTACATATTGATAGAGAAATATGTAATAATTGTGGAGAGTGTGTAGTGGAATGTCCTTCTACGGCATTAAATATGTTAGGTAGATGGTGGAAGTTAGAAGATCTCTTCTATGAAATAGAAAAAGATAAAATTTATTATACTAAATCTAAGGGGGGAATAACTGTTTCTGGTGGTGAACCCACACAACAACCTGATTTTGTAGCTAATTTTTTAAAAAAATGTAAGGAAAATGGAATATCTACTGCTATAGACACATGTGGATATGTATCTAAAATAGTTTATGAGCATATTTTGCCTTATGTCGATTTAGTACTTTTAGATTTAAAACATATAGACTCTAATAAGCATAAAGAGTATACAGGAGTTCCTAATGAAGTAATATTGGAAAATTCCATTTGGATTTCTAAAAATTTAAAAAAAAATGGAAAAAAAATGTGGGTTAGAACTCCAATTATCCCCCACTATACTGCCACTGAAGAAAATATTAAAGGAATAGGAGAATTCATTGTAAATAAATTAGATAATTTCCCTGAAAGATGGGATCTTCTTTCCTTTAATAATCTTTGTATCTCAAAATATGAGAGATTAGATATGGAATGGGTTTTAAAGGACGAGCCTTTAATGAATAAAAAAGAAATGGAATTTTTTTTCAAAATTGCAGAATCCACAGGTGTTAAAAAACCTCATTGGTCTGGACTGACAAAGAGAATAAATAATGATGAAAAAAATAGTAAAGGAATTAAAGAATCAAAATTACAATCTTGTTGATTATATAATTGAAAATCTATATCAAATAAATAAATAAATTAATGAATTATGAGTGAAAATAATAATAAATTTGGCTGGAGATCTGAATTTTCAGATGAACTTATTGAATTCACCCAACCAGATATAATGGTAAAATTAATTTCAACAATAGATTCGCGTGGTTGGCCACATATTACGATGATTACATCAAATCGGGCGATAAGTAAAGATCAAATTGTGTGGGGACAATTTTTTGCAGGTACTAGTAAGGAAAATGTGCAGAAAAATCCAAAGCAAGGAATTTTTTATATGAATACGGAGCCTCCATTCAAGTTCATCCAAGTAAAAGCTGATTTTACTCAGACGAAAACTGAAGGAGAAGACCTTGAATATTTTAATCAAACAGAATTAATGCGATATTTTACAGTTATGAACGTCTACAAAGTCTTTTATAATAAGGTTATTGCTGTGACTCCTGTTAGAGATTTACCACCTGGTAGTGTACCAAAAAAAATTATTAGAGCTATTATTAAAGAAGCAAAAACCAATCTAGAAGAGAAGCGATTAAATGTTATAGGATATAAGTTATTTACAGATCCCATAGGTGTTAGAGCAATTGCATATATTAATCCTTCTGACGGTTATCCTATAATTATTCCACATCTTCAACTAAATGCTGTTGATCATAATAGGCTCTTTTTCCCATTGATAGCTTTAAAGGAAGATTTGTTACAGATTCCTGTTAATTCAAAAGTTGCTGTAATTGGTGCTAACTTCGATATGGCCAGCCAAGTAGTTAAAGGAACGTTTATAGGTATTCAAAAACTCGAAAATACTGAGTATGGATTAATAGATATTGAAGAAATCTATAATAGTTCTCCCCCTATTACTGGTAAAATTTACCCTGAAATTGAAACAAGACCTAAGGTTAATAAATTTACACTTTAAATTTTTTCTCATTCATAGAAAAATCCAAACTAGCAAACGAAGAAAATAATGAATATAACGTTATTGAATAAAAATGTTTAATTATCAAGATTTCGGGCTGAAAAAAGATAATTTATATGAAATTATAGCTACAACTTATTCTATTACAGAAGTTGGTAAAGAGATTAAGCCTAATGCCTCATGTATGGGCATTAGAATGATTGAGGGAGAGCAAATACAAACATCGCCTTTCTATAGCACGACTACTTATAAAAATCTGAAAGAATATAGCACAATTGCGATTAATTTCGTCGATGATGTCTATTTATATGCTCTAGCAGCTTTAAAAGAACCAGATTCTCCTATTGGTTTGACAGATTTTCCTTCGAAATATTATGGTTTTAAACATTTAGAATCTAGTATGATGGATGTGCCTTATATAAAGAAAGCATGGGGAATTTTAATAGGTAGAGTTTCACAAGAATTCCAGAAAATTAAAAGAGATGATTTAGGGGAAATTATTACACCAGTGTTTAAATTAGATGTTATTTTTTCTGAAAAACTTCAAGAATCTTATAAATTATTTAATAGAGCAGATAATCTAGCTTTAGAAACGATTATTTTAGCAACTCGATTAAACGTTGCAAAAGAAAACCAAAACCAACCTCTATTTTTTAAAATCCAAGAAAAAATAATAGATCATATAGATAATATTAAAAGATTTGGAAAAAATGAAAAAGCACTAAAAACTATAGAATTAGTAAGTAAATATATTAGTAAGTTAAAGATTTAATCTTTTTCATGAATGTTTTCAATAAACATTAGTGGATATTCCAATTCATCGATCCATTCTACTTTTGCTACCACTTGCACTGATTCATACTCAACAATTATTTCTGCTCGGATTATTTTCCCCGTAATCTCATCATAATCAAATTCTGATGCTTTAGTACCAGAAATTTTTTCTCGATCTAAATGAATTTTTACAGATTTTATATAAGGTTGACATAAAATTGCAGTTTCAATTCCTTCTTCGATTGAATTAATTACTTTTTTGTCTGAAGTTATTGGAATACCACACAGAATATGATAAAGAGATCCTAATTTGATACCTGTCTCAAAACAAGCTCTTTCTCTCTCTGTTAAATCAGGTGAAAAGAATATTTTTTCATTAGTTTTTGCCATTTAAAATCAATCTAAATATTCAATTTTTGCTCCAGTATTATTAGGTTTACAAATATAGATATGTCCTCCACCATTTTTTTGTTTTTTTTGGACTTTTTTCAGCAATGCTTCTGCTTCTGAGTCGGATTCTACAATTCCAACCACGCTAGGTCCAAAGGATGACATACCATAAGCTTTTAATCCATATTCCTCAAAAAATTTTAATAAATCCTTAACAATATCGTGCTGAAGCTCTATTTCAACTTTTTTAAAACCAATATTTTGGATTCTCTTTAATCCTTCTCCAAAACACTTTAAATCATTTTTAATAATTCCAGGAATTATTTTCATAATTATTTGGTGAGAAACTTCATTTACCTCGTTTCTTGGAATAGGGGCATAATTTTGAAATACACTAATTTCCTCATCTCCAAAGGCACCCTTTTTTACATTAGGGATAATAAGTACAAATCTCCAATTTTCTGGTATATTATGCGTAAAAATTGTTAATGCGGGATTAGCTGAAGATGAAGCTGATGACGGTAAGAACGTTTCTTTCTCTTTCCCTTTCCCAAAGTCATGTCCACCATCTAAAATGAAACCTCCTGTTTCAAAGCCTCTCCATCCAATTCCAGAAGTTCCTCCTCTATCTACTAATTTTGTTAATTCACTTGTGGTTAAATGAGTAATGTTCTTCAATTTTGTTATAGCAGTGGCTATAGCTAAGGATAATTGTGTTTTCGAGCCCAATCCTACGTGGGAAGGAAAATATCTTTTAAGATTGAAGTGAAAATTCTTATTACTAATATTAAATATTTTAAATACCTTAGAAGCTATTTCATTAATGACTTCAATTGATTCTCGATAATATTTATGAGCTTCAATTTTAAATTCTTCAGCGCAATTAGAGGCTTCAAAAACTACATTAGGGTGGTCTAACATAAGACCAATACCGCCATCCACCCTACCAGTGTATCCATTCTCGTCTATTAAAGAAAGATGAATGCGGCAAGGGGTTGTTATTCTTAAAGAAGTCATATTTCTCTTTTTTAAAAAAGGAACTCTCAACTATAAATAAGAATTTTCAAAATAATTTAAATGTATTATATACTTTTATTCATAGTTTTTAGTTATTTATTAGGATTTGAGCAATTTGAGCGATTTAGAAGGATTAACGAGAAATTTAATAAAAAAAGGATATTCTGAGCAACAGATTCTTGAAAGAATAGTACAAGAATATCATGATTTTAAAGATATTGATAATTCTTTAGCAATTAAATTAGCTAAAGCAATATTTGAAGAATGCATGAAGAGTGATATTAAATCTGTATCAAACATTTTTGTAAAAAAATTATTGGATATAAATATAGCAAATGTCTCAATAGGGAAACAAGGTGTTGGATGTAGGGGCGCTGGAGATTTTTTTGTTCATAAATTAATCACAGAATTAGCAGAAACAGATTATAAAGCATTTTTATCACCAACATCATTAGATGATGCGGGAGCAGTTCGTATGCATGATATTAAAGGATTTAAAAATGAGCCTTATAAATCTGAAGATTTAATAATTGTATCAAAAATGGAAGGAATTCATTCTCGGCTTAGCGATTTCCCATTTATCTGTGGATTTCATGTAACTCGTGCTGCTTTAAGAGATTTATATGTTAAGGGAGCAAAGCCTATTTCTATAATGATAGATACTCATCTAGGAGATGATGCTGATGTTGGTAAATTATTTGATTTTATAGCAGGTGTATCAACAATTTCTGATTTAGCTAAAGTACCAATAACAGCAGGTTCGACTTTAAGAATTGGAGGTGATATGGTAATAGGTAGTAGATTAGTTGGAGGAATAAGTGCAGTTGGAGTGTGTAATAGATTACTAGCGAGAAGAAATATAGAAGTTGGAGATAGAATCTTAATGACGGAAGGTGCTGGAGGTGGAACGATTACCACTACTGCAATTTATTCCGGAAATCATGAAGTTGTAAAAGAAACCATGAATATTAAATTCCTTAAAGCCTGTGAGATTATTTTAAACTCCGATTATATCAATGAAATTAGAGCCATGTGTGATGTTACAAATGGAGGAATAAGAGGAGATTTATATGAAATTAACTATGAAGCTAATTGTGGAGTTAACATTTACGAGGAGAAGGTAAGAAATCTTGTTAATCCAATTGTCTTAAATATGTTAGAAAAGGTTGGAGTTGATTATTTAGGAGTTTCTTTAGATGCGCTTTTAATATATTGTTCCGAATCTATATCAGAAAAAATTATTGCTGATCTTAAAAGAAATAATATTAAATGTGATGAAATAGGTTATGTAGATGATTCAAACCAAGTTTTTCTAACATATAAAGGTAAAGAGAAGAAAGAAATGCTCCCCAAATTCAGGGAATCTGCTTACACTAAAATAAAACAAGAGATAGGAGAAGATACCCCCGAATCTCTTGATATAATGAAAAAAAATATTGAACAGGCAGCTTTAGAAGCGTTAAAGAAGCGAAAGAGGATAATTGAATATATCAAAAACGAAATCTAGAAATTTTAAATATTAATTTAAATCTAAAACTTCATTCATTGAGCCTGATCTAAATCCTTCAATATCAATCGTGATATAAGTAAATCCAAATTCTTTTAATTTACTTCTAATTAATTCCATATTATTTGCTGTTGAAATATTAGGTAAATCCTCGGGTAAGAATTCAATACGAGCAAGACTTTCTTCATGTAATCTTACCCTTAATTGCTTTAAATTAAATGTATTTTTAAGAAATTTTTCTGCTTCCCTAATCATAATTAGCTTCTTTTCACTTATAGTTTGACCATAAGGAATTCGAGATGAAAAGCATGCCATCGATGGTTTAGATTGAACATCAAGTTCATAAAATTTACTGATCTCTCTTATTTCACTTTTGTTTATATTATAGTCAATATATGGAGTAGAAATTTTTAACTCTTTTAAAGCTTGCATTCCTGGCCTATAATCCAAAAGATCATCAGCATTTGAACCATCTACAATAACATCAAAATTTTTTAAACTTTTAATTTCAAGAATGTCATTATATAATCCTGTTTTGCAAATGTAACATCTATTTGAGGGATTACACTGAAAATCTTCTTCCTTTAAGGGATCTCGTTCTATAATCCTATGATTTATTCCATGTTTTTTAGCAAATTGAGAAGCTTCTTCGATTTCTTCTTCAGGATAAAGGATTGAACGTTCGGTTATAAGAAGTGTATCTTTAGCGTATCTTTTTGAAAGAAATGCTAAAAGTGAACTATCTACACCCCCCGAAAAAGCTACTATAACCCTTTTTCTTTTTAAAAAAGATATAAGCTCTTTAAGTTTAAGATTAAGATTATTAGATAGTTCCATAGTTATACTTGATATCTATTTAATAATGTTTTAAGTTAAATAATTTTTTAACCTAGACTTTTTAAAAAAAGAAAAAAAAAAAATTTTGTGATTATTTTTGAAAACTATTAGTAAAAATCTACTTTTAGTTTTTGAAGTTTACCTACTTTGTAAAAGTTAGCAATCATACTGCCAAAGATCGCAATTATTATTCCAATAATAACCCAGAAATAAATAATATAAGCTAAATTACTGGTATCGTACGGAATAACAGAGATAGCACCTCCAGAAAAAAGAGAAATTGGAAACATCTCTGGATTATTTAAAAGCACTAAGAAAATTGGTACATATGCTATTGAATAAAGCGCTTCAATTACTAACATTACTTGTTGACCGGTGAAATTTCTTACTCCAATAATCAATCGAATCAAGTTAATTAAACCACTGATGATTATTAACAATCCGAAGATCTTTAACCAATCCAAGAACTCGGTAACAAATACTCCTGGAATTCCAGCAAAAGGTTGTATTATAATAAATAATCCAAATATTATTCCAGCTATAGCACCAAAAATCAATTCACCAATTGTAACTGGTTGTTTTTTTCTTAATTCTCTTTTCATTTTAGCCGCTTCTTTTCTTTCTTCTCTACGTTGTTTTGCTCTTTCTAATCTTTCTTCTCTGCGCATTTTTGCTTCTAATAACTTTTGTTCTCTTCGTAATTCTGCTGCTGCTAATTTTTCTTGTCTAAGATCTTTAATTTCAGCCAATTTTTCTTCTATACGTGCTCGTGCTCCTGTGATGGTTTCTTTTGCTCTTAACCTTGCTTCTTCTAGTTTAGTTTTAGTATATTCTTTAGTTTCTTGTAATCCTTTTTCTGATATATGGAAAGGGAATATTAACGCCAATCGTGAGGGAATGACTCCAAAATCCTCAGGTAAAAAACCCTCCATGGAAAAATAGACAAAAATAACTGTAATTACAAGGGCAGTTATCAGACAACCAATCCACATACCTGTAAACATACCACCTAAAACTTCCCACCATGGTTTTAAGAAAAATTGAAAAATTGAAACAATAATGTTTATTGCAATGACAATAATGAAGAATAAAAACATCGTTCTTAAATAAAAGTCAAAAAGTTCTTCTGTTAAGTATAGTTTTGGTGTACCTCGACGTTTATATAACTTAGCAATACTTTCAGGAGTTCCAATTTGAAATAACGCTTGTTGTATATCAACATCAGAAGGTTCTTGTCCTTCCGCGACATATCTAGCTTCATTAAATATCTGGTTTTCCAAATCTTTTAAAATTTTATCAACTTCTTCTTTCTTTAATTTTAACCATTCAGGAAGTTTTTTATGTACTTGAGTAAGATAATTATTAATCATTTCATTTTCAGAATAGCTCATTTTAAATCTTTCAATTTTTTGGTTAAAAATATAAATAATTTTTTTAATATTTTTAATTTGAATTAATCTTAAAAATTTATTAAAACTAATGGGGTCCATTTTTCAATTGAATTAATCATATCTTACAACAATGGAAAAGGAGAATCTAAATCTTTCTATCAAATAACTATTTATGAAATGATGTAGGTTTTAGATAAATTATTGATTTTAATAGAAATTAAGTTTAACCTTAGTATTTTTGTTAGAAAAGAGATTCAAAAAAATATTTTTTCTAACTTGGGGACTATAGAAAAAAATTAGTAACTGACATTATTGTAATTAATTTTATATATATATGAAATAATAGTAAATACTATGGAAAAAAAGAATAAAATGATAATTGGAATAAGTGGTGTTGCAATAGTAATGGTTATAATTGTGATTGTCCTTGCTATCTCATTTGGTGGTGGTTTTGGTGGTGGCGGTGGTGGTTTTGGTGGCGGTGAGCTTTTTGGACCTTAGTTTATGAATAATAACTGTTGATGTTAATATTTAAGGAATTCAAATATCTATCAAAATATGTTGAACTTATCCAATTCATCGTATAAATAAATTACCATTAATCTATCATGAAATTAAGGTAATTAAGATCATTCCTGATTAAAAGGGACATTTACTTATTGATAGTTTTAGAATAATCACTTTTTGCTTAAAGGAATTAATTATGTTTGTTTAACTTATATTCAAGATTTATTGATTATTCTATTGTTAATATGTGAGTGTTTTAGATTATTGGCTATTAAATAATAAAATGAAGATTTCGATTATAAGTTAAAAATTATTATCAAATACATTGGAAATAAATTATTGAAAAAAATTACCATTTAAAATTAGGGTTGAAAAAGAGGAGTGTATTTAACTTTTGCAGAGTAATGAAAACTATAGTATAATACCACGCCAGGCAAGTAAACATCAATATCCATTCAAGGAATTGTCTTGTT
>CAZBNW010000013.1:0-35613 GCA_964493385.1 uncultured archaeon
AAAATCAAATGAGCCGGAAAAATATGAACAATTATTCTCCGGTTATTTAAACAAGGAAAAATTGAATCCACTGAAAATCAGTCAAATGTTTTCTGATTCATTGAAAACGATTGAAAATAAAACCTAAAAAAGTGAAAAAAAATGAGTCGATTAAGAAATATGGATGAAGAATGGATCCCCAAGACAAAATTAGGTGAGCTTGTTCAACAAGGACTCATAACTCTAGATAAAATATTTCAAAATAATATAGTAGTTAAAGAAAAAGAAATCATAAATATCCTTTTACCACAATTAACAGAACATGTAACAGATATAAAGATGGTCCAGCAGATGACAGCTAGCGGACAACGTTCTAAGTTCAAAGCAGTTGTACTCGTTGGGGCAGACGGATTTATTGGAATCGGATCAGCTAAAAGCCGGGAAGTTGGACCTGCTATTAGGAAAGCAATTGATAAGGCAAAACTTTCAGTAGTCCCAGTTTTAAGAGGTTGTGGAAGTAAAGAATGTGAATGCGGAGGAACTCATAGTATCCCTTTTAAGATTAAAGGAAAGTGTGGCTCAGTTAGAATTCAACTCATTCCAGCGCCTGTGGGTGTAGGACTAGCTTGTGCAGATAAAGTAAAGCCAGTTTTAAGATTATGTGGGATTGAAGATATGTGGAGCAAGACTTTCGGTGACACAAGAACAAGTGAAAATCTAGTAAAAGCAACATTTAATGCTTTAAAAAATGCTCATAAATACAACTTTAATTTATAAAAAAGAGTGGTGCTTAAATGGCTATGGCAAAAAAGAAATCGAAATTAAAAGAAACAGAATTTACACCAAAACTATATTTTGCAATTCGTATAAGAGGAGCTCCAGGTATGAGGGGAAAAATATTAGATACATTAAATATGCTTAGAATGCATAAAGTAAATCATGGTGTGCTTATATGGGGTACTCCTTCGTATAAAGGAATGCTTATAAAATGTAAGGATTATATTGCTTTTGGAGAAATTGATGAAAAAACATTGATTAGATTATTACGAGTAAGAGGAAAAGTGGAAGGTAATAAATCGCTAACAGAGGAACATATTAAGAATTTAACCAATTATAAAAATTTTAGAGAATTAGCTAAAGCGCTACTGAACGGAGAAATACAATATCGAGGAAAATATATATATAAAATTAAACCAATTTTCCGCTTACATCCGCCAAAAAAGGGACATCGAGGTACTATTAAGAAACATTACAATGAAGGCGGAACACTCGGTAATGTTGGTATATATATTAATGGATTAATTCACAAAATGCTCTAATAAAAAGGTGAACGATTATTACAAGAAAATTTCCAAAAAAAGTCCGAAAAATGAGAGGTAGGCGTACACATGGTCACGGAAGAGTAGGACAACATAGAAAAACGGGACAACGTGCAGGAAGAGGAAAAACTACTCAATGGAAAAAAAGTAAAAAAAGTTATTATTTAAAACAAAAAGAACTCGGATTTCCAGATCCGGACTGGAATATTGGAAAGAGAGGTTTTAAAAGACCTCAAGATATTGTTAGAATTTATCAAACAAACACCATGAACGTTAAAGATTTAGACCTAAGCATTGAAAATTTCGTTTTAGATAAAAAAGCAACAAAATCTGGAAACACATACAATATTGATTTGAATGAAATTAACATTCAGAAAGTATTAGGTCGCGGTGAAATTAACAAAACAATTAATGTAACTGTAAATAAAGCTTCAAAAAAAGCAATTGAAAAAGTAGAAGCTGCTGGTGGTAAGATTACTTTATTATCTCAATTAGAATAAATTAATTATAAATTATTAATACTCCTTCTTTAGTAATCATTTTAAAAGGATTTTTAATATAAGAGAACATAAGATGGAAATAGAACAATTAGATGATAATGAAATCGATGAAAACAAGGATGAAAGAAAAAAGAGAAATACTTGTTTGTTATTATGTATTATAATAATCTTAGTTATGATGTTACCATCTACGATAGCGTTATTAGCTATTTTTTAAATTCTTAGAGTTTTTTAGTAAAGCATCTTTTTTAATAATTGGATTAATCCAGGTAATATAAAAATAAATCCAAGCGTGTTTCCAATTATATGTATAGCTGTAAATACTGCACCTATAAGAAATTGGGGTATAAATTGACTAATGGTGCCATAATAAGATAAGGTAAAAAATAACGAAGCGAAAATTTGAAAACTTGTTGTAATTAATGCACCAATACAACCGAATATTACCATTAAAGAAATTTTATACAAATCTTTATCTGCATTTAATATTTTCTTCTTTGATAAAAAATCACTCAACAAAGCTCCAATTAATCCTGTTAAAGAATAATGCACTAGTTGAAAAATCAAGAGTGGTAAAGGAGAGGGGCTTAAAGGATGAAAAAAACAGAAAATAAATGAACTTAAAAGTCCGACTATTATTCCATCTCTTTTACCTAAAATAAAACCTGATAAAAAAATAGTTAAAGTAAATAACTCTATATTAATTATATATGCTAATAAGTACCCTAAAACTATTGCTAATGCAGTAAAAGTGCTGATTAAAGCAATTCGAAAAGATACTCTTTCCAACAATATTGAATGATTTACTCTTTCTTGCTCAGTATCTATTACTTCCACTGTTTCACTAGCTTTTTTTGTTTCTGATTTTATTTCCAATACAATCTCAGTGTAAATATATTTTTAATATGTTAATTATTAAGGAAGGAAAGAATTTAAAGATACGGGTAACTTATCCTATGAGCTCTGGGCTTCTACTCTTCGAATAATAAGAATAGAAAGAGTGATTTTTTTTCCTAAAATAATTTTACAAAAAAAATCTTTAAGTAAGAATCTGATCAATATTATTAAGAAGAAGAATAAAATTACTCATCAACTAATTGTTAGTGCTTAATTATGGAGAACATTATTTTGGTTAAAGAGGAAATAGATTGCGATATACATACTGCATTTGATTTATTTACCGTTAATGAATTATTAGAGAATTGGTTAACTGAAAAAGCTGAGGTAGATCCTAAGGTTGGAGGGAAATATGAACTTTTTTGGGAACCCGAGAACAGAGAAAATAATAGTACCCTTGGCTGTAGAATTACAGGAATCGAGAAAAATAAATTTCTATCATTTGATTGGAAAGGACCTGTTGATTTTCAATCCTTTATGAATGTTGCCGATCCTCTCACCCATGTGATTGTACTTCTTTCTCAAAATGAAAAGGATCCAAATAAAACATCGATTCATTTATTCCATACAGGCTGGAGAAAAGATACAGAGTGGCAAGAAGCACGCAATTACTTTGAAAATGCATGGTCAAAAGCGCTACAAGGATTAAAAGATAAAATTAAAAATAAGGCTTTACCTTAAAGAAAAAAAATAATTTTTATATATCTATTTTTACTCGCCCAGATTTAACCTCATCATATAGCTCTTTCCAAAGTTTTCGCTCTCCTTTCGTATAAAAATAAACTCCAAATATTATTACTACATAAATTATAGTAATTACCAGTCCAATTATCATGGAGATAAATTGTGATTCTGGACCGAAATAAGTTTCAGCATTGAACGTCAAAAGCAGCCAGTATTCATCAACAACAAATCCTATGCCCGCACCAAATAGAATATGTTCAATTCTTACAAACCATTTTCCTTCAAAAAAAGTAAGTATTAATCCAATTGCCAATGCAATGATGCCATAGTGAAAGTGGTGGAAATGAATGGTATAACCACCAACTTGAAAAATCAGGCTCGTTCCTGGTGAGATAAGCGTGAATAACTTCGAACCCCATAGAGCAATACTGAAGAAGATTAATCCTAGAAGTGGGGCTTCGAGTCTTTGGACTAATTTATGTTCATAACTCTCTTTAATTTCATTGATAATCCGTTCCTTTCCAAATTTTTCTTTTATATTATTAGATGACATGTACTAATTCTTCCCTCTATAGTAAAATTTTCTTATTTGTCTTGAATAAATCATGTATTATTTAAAAATCTCGATTATTTTGAAAAAGTATAGGTAAATAATATGAACTTTTTAAAAATATGAAAATAAAGAAAACAACAAATAGAGTTATTATTAGCATCATAATTCTTCAAATATCAGGGGGTAGATGTATTGCTATTTTACACACATCTCCTCCATTCAACACTGATTCTAAAACTTCGACTCTTACTGGTTTTTGTAGTATCTCTTCCCAGATACCCTTATAGAATCCTGCTCCACAGTAGCAATATGTCGGAGATATTCTTGCTCCAGGCGTTTTTAACGCATCTCTCACTCGTGGGCAATGACAATAATGAGCTTTCTTCTTTTCGGGATCTGATTCTTTTATATATTCAATAAGATTTCCACTCTTAGGTATTTTAGTAGCTATAATTTGTTTTCCCTTTTTAACACCAGCTAAACCCCACCCTCTATTTACAATAAAATTAAAATATTCATTGTTTAGTTTAAGAGTATCCATCAGGAATCTTTCGTATTTATCTTGGAGCATTTGGTGAGCGACTTCAATATCTTTAGTTTCTTCATATTTTTTCCTAATATCTTGTAAATCCTGTTTTGGATATTCGCAAGCGCATCCTGTCATTATCCCAATGCGCCTTTCTTTATCAATAAGCGAATCGAGCTTTTCCATAGCATTTTGAGACCAAATAAATATTTCATCTACGTTGGTGCTTTCAGTAAAATTTTCACTACCCGCCAAAATTTTATTTCTGATATCTTCTCCTGCGATTTCGTTTAGACATTTAGAAAATTTATTCAACCAATATTTCTCAAAATCGAATTCTTTAGACATATAATCAAATTTACTTATCTATTATAAATCAATAAAAATCTAGCTAATATCCAAATTTTTCAAATATTTATAAATTTTACAGATTCACGTATTATTTGTCGAATTATCAAAATAAAACTTTGAGTGCATATCGAAATCTTAAAAAGAGAAATTATATTTATTAAAAATAGGTCAAGTTTCCTATTTATTTTTATAAAAAAAATATTATATGATATTATGAATAAAAAAAAAATAATAATTCGGTTATTAATATCGATAATAACAATCCAATCATTACTTATCTTTAATATATCTTTTACTAAAGCAGCTATAATTATCCCAGAAGCGTATTCTCAGGATTTAGATTTGAATAGATCTTATATTTACAATGTAACGCAATTTGATTCAAAGTTTACTTGGCTTGATTTAAATTGGTCCTCTCGAGGTGATGCCATTACAAATCCAGGTGGGCAGATTATTGTTAATTTTACAGGATTTTATGACGATGATTCTTTAGCATCTTGTTTTAACAACCCTATTCCTTATATTAACATAACTTTCATGGAAAATGTCGCAGGAATATTGGTTACTAACACTACGTTCTATAATGTATCTAATAGCGAAGCAGGATTATCTTTAGCTATTGGTTATAACATTTTTCATTCTGGTTTTCTAATTCAAATTAATAATTTAGAAAACTTGATAACCTTAGCCGCAGAGCAGGTATCAGGTATAGAGTTCTTACAAGGCGATTTCATTTATGAGAAATATGATTACATGGTTGAATTTATTTTTAAACAAGATAATAAGAATCAGAACAGTACAATGATTTATGATAAAACAACCGGTATTTTAGTTTATAGTAAAGTTCAGAGTTTTTTTGGCCCAGATCTCGAGATAGAATTAGGTGATTATAAGTTAAATTTTCAAAAAACTGAACCAGAAATTCCATCGTTTCCATTGTTGTTACTTGGTGCCATAATTGCTACAACTTTAATAATAGTGATTCCTAATTTAATAAAGAAAATAAGAACAAACTAAAAATTTTTAATTTTTTTTTTTTTCGAATTAGTGATCCCATTCTATGAATAAGAAGTTAAAGTTTTTCATAATAGCAATCATAGGGATATCTAGTTTTTCATTGCTTCTATTTATTAATTTCAATCTAATTTATAGTCCAACAGGACCACTAAAAGAAAGTGTTAATAATATTACTTTAGTGGTTGATTATAAAAATGGAACTATCAAAGCCCATGATAACTTTACTTTAGATAATTGGAAAACAACGGCTTTTGATGCTTTAGATAAATGGTGTGATATAAATTACGTAGATTATGGCTGGGGAATTTTTGTGGCTGAAATTGATGGGATTAGAGGTGGCTGGATTTATTTGGTTAATGATTATGCCCCTAATATAGGTGCACCTGAATATCCATTAAATGACGGAGATGAGGTCAAATGGTTAATAAAGTAATTTCATCATTTAAAAATAGATATTTAGCTAAAATTTTATAGTTATAAATACTGAATAAATACTGAATCTTCCTTTATTCTCAATTTTAAATAATTTAAAAACTCAGAAGATAATTAAGGTATTTCAATAATTTATATCTCTAGTCTCAATTTTCCTTAAAACAGGTTCCATTTGTTTGAAAGCTTTTCTAATTTTGTGGAAATAGTACCCTAATTTGTACCCTTTTTTACAATTTGTAAATAACATAAAATTGTTATCGGCAGATCCAACCAAAATAATTGTATACCCTTTAGTTCCTCTAATAACGATGTCTCTCAATTCACCCTGTTGAAGTCCTTGACTAATTTTTTCACCCAATGAAATTAATGTTGCTGGACTCGCACTATAAATATCCCAAACAACATCAGCAGTTTCAGAACTCGCAATTCTTAATCCTGTTTTTGAAACTACTGCGGTTCCTTCTAAATCTGTTGAAGCTTCCAGCCTTTCTAAAGCGCGCATTAATTCATCTAGGATATCTTGGCTTATTTCAATTTCAGAGTCCTCAGCTTTTTCCAATTTTAACACCTCTGTTAAGATAATATTAATTTTTGGGAATTTAAATGTTTTTTAGTTGAAAACTTCTTAATTCTTTTAGAAACACTGGATCTCCTTTCTTTACTTTTTTCTCTTTACTTCTAACCCCAACGATTACTGCCCCCTTAGAACCAAATGTATCTAAAATTTTAGTAAAAGGGGGTTCTAATTCTTTTCCAACAATTTTTTTTGCTCCAGTAGCGCTTTGAGCTAACCCTATGCTGATAATTCCTTGAGAATGTTCTGGGTTTTTGATTGTGCCTCTTTTTGTTTTATATTTATAAAATAAAGGCGATTCTTTATGTATCTTCAATAGCTCTGCTGATCCCAATATCCTTAAAGTAGTTGGAGGTAAATCTAATCGACTTAGTAGCATGATTGTTCTCTTTTTTCTTATTAAAACTTTTTCCTTGAATAAAATTATTGCTTTAAATCCTCTATCTTTATTTGAAACTGTCGTTTGAATCCTTTTTCCATCCAATTCATAGTAAGGATAAACATTTCCAGTAGGGGTTACCATTCCAATAGTAATATGAATTTGAGTACCAAAATTAGTTTTAGGTTTGAAGAGTTTATTATTATTTACTTTTACCTCAATTATATTGCAATATTCAAAAGCATTAGGGTTGTTTGTAGCATAACAACCTCGATAAACCTTTTTCAAATCTAAAGCTTTTATATTAATGCCAACTCTATCACCTGCTTTTGCAGAATCAACATTATGGTAGAAGATTTGAATGTTTTTAACTCTACCAGAAGTTTTTACAGGCAATATTTCTAAGTTTTGAGTTACTTTTAACGTTCCATTCAAAATTGTCCCTGTTAATATTGCTCCCATACCTTTTATAGGGAAATGATGATCAATAGGAATTATAATATCTCCTTTAGTATGTCTTTCAATTTTGAGAGAATTTATTGTTTTAAATATTCCTTTTTTTAATTCTTCAAATCCAACTTTTTTTTTCGCAGAAACAGCAAAGATTGGTATATTATATCCAAAAGAAGTTGAATCGAAAAATTCTCTTGTTTTTTTTATTTCATCATCCAGATTTCCAGTAAATAAATCAATTTTATTGAGGACAACAATGATTTTTTTGATATTAAGCGACTCAACTATAATTAGATGTTCACCAGTTTGAACTTGAGGACCTTTATTAATGTCAATAACTATTAAAGCACAATCAATGATTTCTACGGAGGAAGCGCTAATTTTTATTAGATCCGCATGACCTGGGCCATCTACTAAAGTGATTAGATATTTGTCAAGCATAAAACTCGTAAAACCTAAATCTATAGTAATACCCCTTTCTTTACTTTGGGGATGTGCATCAATCCCCGCTGTAGAAATTATTTCACTGAGGACTTCTGCTATTGCTGTTTTACCAGAATCAATATGTCCGAATAAACCAATGTGTATTGGGATTTTCTTTTCAATTTCCATCTTTAATTACTTAAAAAATGAAAAAAATTTATATCTTGTTATTGGATATGACTTAAAAATTAGTATATTTAAGAAATTTCAAAAATCGGACTCAATTAATTTTAATTATGATTTTAATTTAGATTATCATATGACTAGTTTATTAACATATCCTAAACGTGGAGCTTATGGCTAAATTTTGTCCTTATTGTGGTAATCCAGTAAAAGAAACAGATAAATTCTGTATCATATGTGGTAAACCTATGCTCTCTGACATTCCAAAAGCAGAAAAAAAAATAGAGAGAAAAGAACTAATAAAGAAAGAAGAAGAAATAAGAGTTGAAAAGAAAGTAGAAGAAAAGGAAGAAATTTTGGAAATGGAAGAAAAAAGTAAAAAAAAATCTAAAAAAGCTAAAGAAAAAGGAGATGTAAAACCTCTTCCAGAAGATGTAAAAGAACAAATGGTTTATTATATTGAGTATAACGATATTCAACTTAACAAAAAAGTTCTGGTAGAGAGATTAAATGAAATTTCAAAATCAACTAAGGATGCCAGATATGAATATGATATGGAGTTTAAGAAGGAAGTAAATATAAAATTAGAGGCAATAAAAACCTTAATAAGCGAATTGAAACAAAAAGAAAGTGTTATCAAGCAAAATTTAGAAGAACCATTTATTGTTCAAAGGATCCAACAAGATATAGATACTAAAGTATTTCAACTCGAAAATTTATCAAGAGAACATAAATTGCATAAAGTCGATAAAAAGACTTTTGAAAAACTAAAAGAAAAATATAAAAAAGAAAAGATAGATTTAGAAAATGAAAGAGAAGATTTGATAGCAGGAATGAAATTATGGATCCAAGATCTAAAATTGGAAAAAGCGGAATTATCCGGGGAGAGAAAGCTTAATAAAGGTAGATTTCATGCAAAAGAAATTACAGAAGAGGAATACAAGCAGCAAGATAAAGATTTTGATCTTAAATTAAAAAAAATTAATACTAAAATTAACACATTAGAAAAATTAACAGAATAGAATTAGTAAAAATATTTTTATTAAGTAATATTTAAAGACAAGATAAATATGAGAAACAAATTAATTGCGATTATAATATTACTTATAGGGATATCCCTCTTAACTATAGGAATTATTGAGGGGCAATTTAATTTAATAAGTACCTTGTATGAAAAAATGGCTGCAATTCCTTAATATTCCCATTCCCCTTTTCTAACAGCAACCGAATTATCTAAAAATCCCTTTTTCTGAAATATCTTTTCTTGTGATTTTCTAAATTTATTAGATTGATTATAATGCTTTTTACATAAATAAATTTTATGTCGTGAATTTTCATTATATTTTAAGCCTGCTTTTTCAATATATGGTTTCCAAGAATTTTCTGAAAGCGATCGAATAGCAATTTCCTTACATGCCTTTATTGAACATTTTCTATTTTTAGCCGATCCACCTAAATCTCTTTTATCTTTAAGCTCCTTCGGAAGTTTCATGATTAAACACCTGCTAAAAACTTTTTTAAGATAAAATATTATGTTTTCTAAATAATTAATAACTTTAAATTTTTCCCAATATAAATGGATTCATTAAACTTGATTTTCGATGAAAATTTAGTGAAAAAGAACTTATATCCCTGTGATTCACCATTTCGAATTTCTATAAAAGATGATTTTTTTATAGGTTCGGCTGTTCTTTTTTCAATAATTCCTTATGATGATAAACCATATGAATTAATTTTAATTCATCGATCAGACAAAGGCACAAGGCACAGAGGTGAAATGTCTTTTCCTGGGGGAAAATTTGACCCTCAAGTTGATAAATCTCTGAAAGATACAGCATTAAGAGAAACTGAAGAAGAAATAGGTGTTCTAAGAGAAAATGTTAAAATATTAGGTTGTTTAGATGACTTTCCTACAATGACTCAGTATATTATTACTCCGTTTTTAGGAATTATTGACAAAGATCAAAAACTAGTAAAGGATGATAGAGAAGTACAAGAAATTGTAAAAATCCCCATTGATTTTTTTATTAAAAAAAAAAATTTTAAAGAACAAGCCGTTGATATTAGTGGTAAAAAGTTCCCGATTTTCTACTTTAATTATACTAAACAAAAAAACGGTAAAGTTTTCACTGTCTGGGGTGCTACTGCGTTCTTAATCTCGACTTTTATCGAGAGAGTTTACAATTATAATTTGTCTGAATCAGGATTAAAACGCTTTAGACTTGAAAAAATTAAAGATTTGAAAGAATATATCAGATATAGAAACCAAATTCCTAGTAAATTTTAAAAATTCAGATTATGAAATGTGTGGATCCTTTCTACTTTACAAATATAGTCTGGACAATTTTTACATTCTGGAATCTTACATAAGAACTCTATTTTTGGAAGTGTACAGGAAGTAAAGAAAGGACACTCCAGTAAATTTAAACCGATCGCTAAATCTATATCGCCGCTCATATGGTTTTCACTTTTTTTATAATTTTATTTGAAAAAAAATAACAGTTTTATATTTATAAAGAAAAAAACAGTCCAAATTTAGTAATTCATTATTTAAATTACTTTTATTTTGAAGAGGAGGTTTTATTAAGACTTATAATATCTACACAATAGATTTTCACCCATACGAATGAAAACTTAATTTTTTGATAAAAATTAAAAATAAACTTCAATTAACATTGTATATTTCTTACCTTAATTTTAACAAAAAAATAAGAGCTATAATATGAAGTATAGAAAAATGGGATCCCTTGATTGGGAAGTATCTGTTCTTGGATTTGGTGCTATGCGATTACCGGTTGATCAACAATTTAAAATAAGAGAGGATGAAGCAATTAAAATGATTCGCTATGCAATTGACAATGGAGTTAATTATATAGACACAGCATACCCCTACCATAATGGTGAAAGTGAAGTTTTAGTGGGAAAAGCACTAAAGGATGGCTATCGTGAGAAAGTTCATCTCACAACAAAATTACCAATGTGGTTAGTAAAGAAAAGGGAGGATTTTGATAGATTTCTCAATGAACAAATTGAGAGATTACAAACTAATCCTGACCTCTATCTCTTTCATGGTTTAAATAAGCAACGATTAGAAAAAATAAAAAAACTTAATTTAATCGGAAAGATCGAGGAAGCAAAATCTAAAGGCTTAATAAAACACATAGGATTTTCATTTCATGATAATTTTGAAGTATTCAAAGAAATAATAGATTATTATCAATGGGATTGCTGCCAAATTCAATATAATTATCTTGACATTGAATATCAAGCAGGTACTAAAGGAGTTGAATATGCTGGTAGTAAAAATATTGCGCTAATTATTATGGAACCAATTCGAGGTGGAAAGTTAGCAATTCCAGAGCATAAATTAGATACAAAACCAGAAATTAAAGCAATTCTAGACAAAACAAAAGTTAAGAGAAATATGGCTGATTGGGCTTTACAATTCGTTTGGAACCACCCTGAAGTTTCAGTTGTATTAAGTGGAATGAGCAGTATGCAGCAAGTTAAGGAAAATATTGAATCAGCCACCAATTCAGATAGTAAAACTTTAACAGAAGAGGAATTACTAACTATTTCTGATTTGCGCGAGGCATATAGTAAATATATACTTGTGGATTGTACGAGCTGCGGATATTGCTTACCGTGCCCAAATGGAGTCACTATTCCGGAGGTTTTTAGATTACTAAACGAGCTTTATTATTGGGGCGAAAGAGGCAGACCAAGAATAAGTTTTTTCTATAATAATATGGTAAAAACGCAAGAAGATTTAGAAAAACGGCTATCTGAGGGTGATGAAGCTGAAGGAGCAGCCAGTTTATGTATGCAATGTGGTGAATGCTTGGAAAAGTGTCCACAACAAATAGATATTCCTGATGTTATGGAGAAAACCAATGCTATTTTTAAAGAAAGGAAAAATATTTCAGATTTTTTTTAACTAAATTTCTTTATTTATTAATTCTATCATTATTTATAACCAAAAACTTCTTTTAAAAAGATAAATAATTTGAATTAGAAATAAGTTTTATTTATGGCCCTTGACGGTCGGAGTGGTCTCTGACGCTGGGCTTCAAACCCAGTTATCCTGCGGAGGGATAGGGGTTCGATTCCCCTCGAGGGCCGCCAATTTATTATTAAAATTAATAAGTAGTGTTATTAATGGTCGACTTTAATAAAATAATCGATTTTTTGGAAAATTCGAATATTCCTGAAAATATGTTGAATAGGGGTCAACTTGTTTTAAATGAGTTTTTAAATCCAATAAAGATCCTATTTGAACAAAGAAGTGTTCCTATAGAACCTTGGACTGATGAACAAATCGAATTTTTCCTCCAAACTCTTTCAAATATGGATACAGATAAGGATGGTAATGCTGCAAGAGTAGGTGAAAGAGAAGCAAGAATAGCTTCAAAACTACATTTAAGAACATCGGCAGGGTTCTGTCATGGTGTGGGTAGAAGTGGTTTTTTAACAGCTCCTCAACCAAAAGCTCCCGGTGGCTCAATAATGTATGAGCTTTCTAACTACTTAGCTCGAAATATATTAAGAAAATTTGGATTACCAAACATTAAGGATGCGATTGTGGTTCCATTATGTACAGGAATGTCGTTATCCTTAACATTAGGAGCTTTGAGTTCAGATGGGGGCGAACATGAATTGAATTTCAAAAGAACAGTAATAGTTCCTCAAATCGATCATAAGTCCATTTTAAAATCGATTGATTTAATGGGTTTTAAAACAAAAATTATTAGGGGTAAGATTTTTGGAGATGCTGTAAGAATACCCGTTGAGGACATAAAATCTAATTTAGATGAAGACTGTTTTGCTATTATATCATTAACCAGTTTTTTTCCCCCTCGCGAACCAGATAATATTAAAGAAATTAGTAAATTTGCTAAAGAAAATGAGCTTGTTCACATTGTCATTAATGCATACGGTGTTCAAAGCCCCGAATGGATGAATTTAATTCGATCTGCAATTGATGCGGGTAGAGTTGATGCAATAATTCAATCAACAGATAAAAATTTCCTCACTCCTGTCGGAGGCGCTCTAATCGCATCACCCGTTAAAGAAAATATTACTAAAATAAGTCAAGCTTATGCTGGACGTGCCTCAGCCACTCCGGTTGTGAATTTCTTAATTTCAATGTTATCTTTAGGAATTAGTGGGTATCAAAAATTAATTGAAGAGCAACAAAAAAATCGAAAAACTTTAGAACGAAAACTCAAAGAAGTTGCAGAAAAAATAAATGAAAGAATTCTTGATATTTTTAATCCAGTAGCTGTTGCGTTATCATTAAGAAATCTGGAGGAAGAACAATTGTATGCTCTTGGAGGAGCTTTATATAATTTAAGGGTTACTGGACCTAGAGTCTATAACCCCCAAGAGAAAGCATTTGGAACATGTTGTAGTAATTATCAGACTCCTTATATTGTTATGAATGCCGCAATTGGTGCAAAAGAAAAAGATATTGTTTCTGCTGTTGAAAGATTTGAAAAAGCGTATAAGCAAATAGTTCAATGAAAGAAATAGTGTATAAGTTTTAAAGTTCTATTTAAACAGAAATAAAAATAAATAAAAACTAGAAGTTCTATATTTTAATAAAAATTATACGAACATAATTAAATCGGCAGAAAGGAGTTTGTAATGGAAAACCGTCTTTTAAACCAATTTAATAATGTTATTACTTCTCAATGGCTTTCTAAACAAATAGAAGTACCATATGAACCTTTAACGCCTCGAGAATTGTTTGAGTTAGCTTATCATACATGTAATTCCGTGACTATAAGAAATATCTATATTAAATTATCTTCAAGTGAAGATCAAGGTGGTTCTAAAGCAGTTTTGTATTCAAATAGCAAAAAATTTACAGCAATAGAGGCTTTAGACAAATCTTTAAAAATTACTAAATATTTTAGCGAAGGAACCACTGGTGATAAAGTAATAACAGAAATCCAACCTGTTCTGAAAAGAAGGAAAGAAAATTTTGCTGCAAGGGACGCAGACATAAAAACTCAGATTTTAAAAAGCATTCTAGTTGAGAGAAAACTTGACGAATGTGCAAATTTAGTAATGGTAAAAGGGATAAATCGAAGAATCTATTTTGCAATTGGGGATGCAAGAGAATCTGCCGCTGTAGTTCCAATATTTATGGAAGCTGAAGGCGCAAGTTTAGTACAACTGGCCCTAAATAAGTGGATGGAAACAGCTCAGAGATTAGAACAAGAACAAAACTTTCCTGAAAATCTTGTACCCGGTATTCTTAAAAACATTACACAAATAAAAAAATGGTTACTTGATTTGATCAGTTCAAATCTAGATAAATAAAAATTTGTTTTTCTAAAATTATTTGTTAATATAGATTAAAAAGTATTATTTCGATGCATATTGAGATATTACTCAAATATATATGAACGAACGTAAAATAGATGTTTCACGATCTTTAAAGTAATAATGGGCCATCGGGGATTTGAACCCCGGATTTACCCGCTAAAAGGGTTTTCCCTTTCAACTCTCAGGTTTTTATTGAGAATGGACATTTTTTTAATTCACTCTGTATGTCCATTTGTCATTTATAAGACCTGCGCTTGTTGACCAAGCATTAAAAACCTTGTTAACCAGGCTAAGCAAATGGCCCATGCTTAAAGTGTAAATTTAATGTGCCGGAAGATATATTATCAATGATATATTTTATATTTAGTATGCTCCGGAGTATATTTATCTTGATTACTATTATAATCTAATAAAATCGGAAAAAAGATAAAAATTTTTTTATTGATCTAATCTATTATATTAATAATTAAAGTGATATAAAGAGATTTTTATAATTATTAAAAAAAATTTGAAAAAGTTGATTTTTTATGGCTGAAATGCTAACTGATCTTTTACAGAACATCTATAAAAGGATCGCACAGCTCGGAGCGGCGATACAACAGCTAAATGAATCTCTCAATTCTCTTAATCAGAATATTGAACAAAAAATTGCAAATTTAACAGAGAAATTAGAAGAATTTTCTAATGAGATTAATGTGACTCAAACAAAACATGTCGATGCTGTAAAAGAAATTGGAGAGGTAACTACGAAAGAATTAAAAGTAATTCAAGAAGGTTTAGGATTAGATGCTCTTACTAATTTAATTGATAAGCTTGAGGATTTTGCTAAACTTTCTGAGGGGATTCTCAATCAAGACACGGTAAATTTATTACTATCAGAAGCTATTGATTCAGTAAAGAGCCTTAAAGAATATGTGAAAGAAGAAGAAGTGATGGAATAATATTTTTCTATTTATTTAAAAATTGGTGAGAAAAATTGGCAGAACAACTTTTAGATGAAATGATCCAAAAAGTAAATCAAATTATGAGTTCCTTAGATGGAACAATAGCTCAAGTTAACCAAATGAGCGCAGCAATTAGCCAAATGAGTCAAACTTTCTCTGAACAAACAGTTTCAATAACAGAGAATATTAGACTAATAGTTGAAGTCTTAAAACAATTCAGAGTTCAATCTAGTAAAAGTCTTCAAGAACTTTCTGATGATTTTAATAATAAAGTAAAGGAACTCTGGGATAAGAAGTCAATTGAAGCAATTACTGAAGATGAAAAGAAGGCAATAGAGATTATTAGGCAAGCTTCGAAAGCAGTAGCAGATAATCTATATTTTGCTCAATTACTAAACATTATACAATCTATTAGAGAAGAAACTAATAGAATTATTAGTGCTAGTCAATCATAAAACTATATATCTTTTTGTTTTTGGTATTAAACCAATTTAATAAAACTACTCAAAAAGGAGTGAAAATTTTTATGCCAATGGGCTGCTTTGTAATATTACTTCCAACCGATTCTGACTATAAGATTATGGGGTATTATTTTAAGGAGGGTAAATCTGATTTTGAAATTACAAATGATTTATTTCTCAGGTTAAATCTTGATCATTCAAAAAACGAGTATAATTTGCTAAAAATAAAGGATCTTCAAATTTTCTCATATAATCATAAATTTAAAGGAAAATTAACTCGGAAAGCATCAGGAATTATAATTGGTTTATTACTAAACGAGAATGATAAACCTGAGAAATTTCGTTCATCTCTTAAAGAAGCGGCAGAAGCATTTGAAATTCCCAGTCTCAATATTCTTAATAAATCGAGAGAAGAATTCGAAATAATATTAAAAGATATATATTTGGAGCATTTAGAACCATTAATAGATATACTACAACCTGAAGCATTAAAGGCTAGTATTATTAACATTACTAAATTTATGCTTAGTGGCGAGAAACAAGAAAGAAAAATTGCTCAAGAACTTGTAGAAAAAATTGAAAATAGAGAACATACTAAAATTTCAGAACATTACAAAATGGCTGAAAATGCAATTAAATCTTTAGATTATGAGAAAGCAGCCAAATTTTATAATAAAGCAGCAGAAATCGCAGAAAGGCTCTATATAATGGATATTGCTACTTCACTTAGAGAAAAGGGTGATTTTTCCCAACAGATCCCTGAACTATCAAAAGAAAGAGAAAAAGTAGTAGAAGAAGCTCGTAATGCTTTAAGGAACGAGGATTTTCATACAGCCTATATTTCATATAAAAAAGCAAGTGATATTTCCAAAAAGTTAGTAGAATTTGGTAAACAGGAAGAATATAGACTGAAATCTGAAGCACTAAGAAGTTTCCATGAAGTAGATCAAAAATATAAAAGGAAGTAATTTGATTTTTATAATTTAATTTTCATAAATTTTTTCTATGAATATTTCTTGTTGTGTTCATAAAATAACACATAAAAAGTTCTTCTAAAAAAAAATTCATCCACCTTTTTTGAACAAAATGGAACGCATTATTGCATTATTAACTGATTTTGGGCCAAGAGGTCAGCATTATGTAGCCGCTATAAAAGCAGTTATATTGAAGATTAATCACCTTGTAAAGATAGTGGATATTTCGCATGAAATTTCTTCTTATTCAATAATTGAGGCATCATACATATTAAAAACTACGTATAAACATTTTCCTAAAGACACTGTTTTTATAACTGTTGTTGATCCAGGAGTTGGTAGTGCAAGAGAAATAATAGCATTAAAAACAAATTCAAATCATTTTTTCATAGGTCCTAATAACGGAATTTTTCCAAATGTATTTGATCTATCAGATATATCTATTTGTATCAATGTTCAAAACAAAGATTATTTTAATCAGCCTGTATCACCAACATTCCATGGCAGAGATATCATGGCACCAATAGGAGCTTATATTACGAAATTTAAAAATTTTCCTTTAAGTGAGCTTGGTTCAAATTTCAATTTTAAAAATCTAATAAAATTTCCAATAGTTTATGAATTGGATTTAAAAAATAATAGCATTAAGAGTTCAATACAATACATAGATTCTTTTGGAAATGGAACAACAGCTATCGCAATGATTGGAAATAAAATTAAAGGTTCAAATTTAACTATAGATGATGGCTCAAAAATCTCTATAATTATTAAAAAAAGAAATTATGAAGGGATTTTTTCTTCTCATTTTTCAAGTGTATCTATACATTCTCTACTATTTCTTGTTGGTTCTTCTGGCTTTCTTGAAGTTTCAATTAACCAAGGTAATGCAGCTAAAAATTTAGGTTTTAAAGTAGGTGATATTATTACAATCAAAATATAGGAGAAAAAAAAGTATGGAAAAAGAAATTTTGGCTTGTATTAATGAAAAAAATAAAAAGTATTTACAATCTGGCCAAATTTCTAAATATATTTTTCCAATGGAACGAACAGAGGTCCATAATAAAAAAATAAGCCATTTAATTACCAGATTTTTTATCTTGTCCGAAACACCTAAAGGAGAACCATTGTATTTAATTCAGAAACGCGCAAAAACTAAGAAGACATTTCCTGAGTATTTTACTGACTCCTCTTCAGGACATGTAATTTGGGCAAGAAATTTAGATCTGAATAAAATCAAGAAGAATGCAATAAGAGAACTTAAAGAAGAATTTGGAATTCCCCCAGGAGCTATTCAAAAAGTGCTGTTTTATGATATAAATACTGAAGGTGATGAGATTGCATATGTTTTTCTAGGAATTGTTGACTGTGATGTGCCATTAAATCCTAATCCTAAAGAGTTAGATGTTAAATTCAGTAAGTTTTATAATAAATCTGAACTTGTAAATCTGTTGGAGAACAAAAGAAATATCGACTATTCTAAAAAACTATGGAAAAAATTATTAAATATAAACGTATTATCTCTTTTTGAGAAGGAAATTGAACGAACAGAAGAGAAAAACACAATTGCTTTATTTATTGGTAGATTTCAACCTCTACATCATGGTCATATTTATGTTCTTAAAAATATTTTAAAATCATATAAAAAAGTAAAAATTGGAATAGGAAGCTCTCAATTATCACATACTTTAAATGATCCCTTTACTAGCGAAGAAAGAAAAAAATTTCTCAATGCATCCTTAGAAAAAAGGGATTTCTCGTCCAAGAGATATGAAATACATTATATTCCAGATATCTTTAATGCTAAAAAATGGGTAGATCATGTAGTCTCAATTGTAGGGGAATTTAATTCAATTTTTTCTAATAGTGATTGGGTAAGAGAATTATTTCTTAATAAAGGAATTAAGGTTGAGAAAAAATTAACCATTTTTAATAAGAAGTTTAATGGAAATAATATTAGAAATCTAATTATAAAGAATAATAAAAAGTGGAAAACTTTAGTTCCAAAAGAAGTTGTTGAATTAATTGAAGAATTTAATGGAATAAATCGAATACAGTCTTTATATAAGAAAATCGATAACTCATGACAGGAGGGGAATTTTTAGAAATTGACGGCTCTTTTGGAGAAGGTGGGGGTGCAATACTTCGAATAGGAGCAGGATTTTCAGTATTATTTAAACGACCAATTCGAATAAAAAATATAAGAGCAAATAGACCTAAACCTGGATTAAGCTTACAACACTTAATGGGATTAAAAACACTCTCGGAATTAACAAATAGCAAATTATCTGAATGCAGGGTTGGGACTTCAGAAATCACACTACATCCTAATCAATCAATAAAAAATAATATTAAGGTCAAAATTGGAACAGCTGGAAGCATAGGACTATTACTTCAACCTGTCCAGATAGCTTGTATGAGATTCAACAGACCAGATAAAATTGAAATTTTAGTAGATGGAGGGGGAACTTTTGGTAAATGGGCTCCAAGTCTTAATTATCTCAAAAAAGTTACTTATAAGATTTTTAAAAATTATGGTTTTAGGATGGATGTTGATATTCAGAAACATGGTTTTTATCCTAAAGGAGGTGCTCTTGTAAAATGTACTCTATTCCCTCCTAAAAGTAAGATTATGCCCATCTCTTTAATTGAATTAGGAGACTTAGATTTAATTCAGGGAGAAATAATAATTACCAATCAATTAAGAAGAAATAACGTGGGCGAAAGAATACAAAAATCTGTCCTTGAACAACTAAAGAAAAATCTAAAAATTGATATTAAAATTGATTTTAAATATGTAAATTCATTGAGTCCTGGGGTAGGCCTTTCTTTATGGGCTTGTTCAGATACAGGAGCTATCATTTCTTCAGGAACAATACTAGGAGAAAGAAATATTACGTCAGAAAATCTTGGTAAACTGGCTGTTAATGAACTTTTTAAATATATTAAAAAAGAGGTTCCCGTTGACAATTATTTAAGCGACCAATTAATACCATTCATGGCTATCGCTAAGGAACCGTCAAGAATAAAAGTACTTGAGATCACAAATCACACTAACACTAATCTAGAATTAATTAGATTATTTTTAAAAAGAAAATATTATATTAAAAAAGAAAACACACATTTCATAATAGAATTTCAATAATTAACAAAAAATAACTGTTTAAATAAAGTTCTAATTATAAGATGATTTTAAAATTTGAAGAAATGTTTATAAGATTATTTTATTATATGATTATTATTAAAATTATTAAAATATATTAGAAAGAATGTCTCAGACAGTTGCAGCATTCCAACGTTGTCCTAGATGCGGAAATGAGAATAGTGCTGATAGTTTTGCTTGTAACTTCTGCGGTTTTAGATTAAAAATTGAAAGGATTGAAAAAATTAGGTTTTTCAGAAGATATGAAGCAGAATGGACCGCTCCATATCCATGGTATATGAAAATTTTTTATCTTTTTGTGAATGCTCCAAAAGCTTTTCATGATATTAATCATAAAAGAAGTAAAGCACCAGGATGGCTGATTTTATTATTTTGTTCATTATTATATGGGTTAATGGGCATAGCATTCCTTTCACATTTTAACTTTATTAACGCTCCTGCTTTTTCACTCACACACTTCTTGTTTAATTTGAGTTTTTTTGCTGCTTTTTTTGTATTTGGCTTCTGCTTTCACTTAATATTTTTTGCAATTATAATATGGTTATTTAGTAAAGGAGCTAATTATGCTGTAGGATTCACAGATAAATTGGAAAAACGCTTTGGAGCATTCAAAGAACAAAAAGAAAAATATAAAGAAGCAGATGTAAGTCCATTTAGTATATATAAAGGCGGTACAATGCTACAATTAGAAGGATCACATAAATTCAAAATGATGTTATGTGCGTTCACACCATTTTTATTAATAAACGCTATCAAAATATTAATTATTCTATTCGCCTTTCCGAATGTAAATACTGCTATTATTACTCCTTTTGATGACACAGTATTCAAGCAAATGTTTAATGCTAGAACCTGGACAATATTAGATATAATTGATGCATTAACTATTGCTGTGTGGGTTCCTATTTTGATGACCCTAGCTATAAGAGAATTAAGTAATTCTTCTACCACTCGAGTATTAATCCCTACCGTTATCATTGGCGTTTTAGTTGCTATATTATTCTATTTTTTACGCCCAACAATATTTGGTTAAATTTATTAGCTGTCAATCCAAACGTTATATAAAAATTTCAATTTATAATTGCTAAAGTTGAATATGGTAGAAGATAATTACATTACTCCTGATAATAAAATAAAAATTGAATCTGAACTCTTTGCCTTAGTTAAATCTATAACGAACTTGAATAACAAATATCAAAAAGGTATAGTTAATGACAATTTCTTCAGAAAAGCTTTAAAAAGTACTATGAATAACTTATTAAAGTTGAACTTTATCCTAAAAGAAAATAACCTCCACTTGTCAGATCTATTAAAAACAATGGATATTTCCCACGAATATAAAACAGCAATTACTATTATAAATCGAGTTTCTTCCCTAAATTTATCAGATGATAAGTTATCCACGAAAAATCGAACTTTTCTAGAATTACCAGGTATTACGTCAGAAATAACCTCCTCTTTTATAACTCTAATGGATGCATTATCTTTAGATAGTTTAACAAAACATGATTTTATATTTAATTTATTTGATGAATTGAAACACAACCTGAGTAATTTTCCAGGATTAGATGATATTTTATTTAGGGTTAAGACACTTAAAAAAAAAGCATTAAATAACATTGATAAACTTAAGTATGATGCGAAATTAAAAGAGAAATTCATAGATGATTTATATCATGTATTTAAAGAATTTCAAACTAAAATAAATCTAAAAACTTAATAAAAATAATAAAATTAATATTTCTTCTGCTATTTAACATCATATTATTTTTGATTTAATTATCATCTCTGAAATAAGAAACAAAGGTAATTATAATTCCACGTCCAGGCTTACGATCTAAAGCTCAAGCTAGGAAGAAATTAGGCACACCAGGAAACCAAAATGTTACCCACTATTGGAGAAGAAAACCCAAAAGAGCAAATTGTGCCATTTGTAAAAAACCGCTTCAGTCTATTCCAAGATTACGACCTTCCAAAATGACTAAAACATATAAAACAGCAAGAAGGGCAAATAGAATGGAAAGTGGAAGGTATTGTGCAAAATGTCTTCAAACTTTAATAAAAGAAACGGTTTGGAGTCAATAATTCATTTTTGATTTTTTGCTTAGTAGTATAATTTTAATAGTAAAAATCATAAATTTTCATTTTAATAATTGAATTAATATTCTAATTCACACAATTTATAATATAATGATCTTAACTATTTCAGGGCTCCACGGAACTGGTAAAAGTACAATAGGAAACCTAATCGCAGAAAATCTAGGAATCCAATATTACAGCACTGGACACGCATTTAGAGATCTTGCACAAGAAATGAATATGACATTAGAAGAATTTACTGAGTATGTAGAAAAAAATCCTGAGATTGATGAAAAATTAGATGAAAAAATAATTAAAATTGCCCAAAAAGGGAATATCATTATTGACAGTCAATTAAGTGGATATATTCTAAATTCTATAGCAGATTTTAAAATATTATTATTATGTCCATTAGAAATCAGAGTTAAACGAATGGCCGAAAGAGACAATACACCTTATGAAGAAAAGTTAAAAGAGACTAAACTGAGAGAAGAATCAGAATTAGAACGATTTAAACGTCTCTATGATATCGAATTGAGCGATCAAGAAGTAATAAAAAAAACATATGATCTTATAATAAATACAGAAAACCTTACAGTTGAGGAAATTTTAGATAAAATTCTTTCAACCTTAGAAAAAGTATGATTGTGATTAACTATTAAGTTTGAAAAAAATCATAAAAATTTTATTTTTGTATTGATTTTTTAAATCACTATAAATTGTTTTTGTTTACTGGACATTTAAAAAAGCCAGTAATAAAGAAAATTTAAACAATAATTTGGTGACAAATTATATGAGCGTGTATGACATTGGAAGATTATGCGTAAAAACTATGGGAAGAGAAGCAGGATATTACTGTGTTATTGTTGATGTTATTGATAAAAATTACTTGCTTATTGATGGATTAAAAGTTCGAAGAAGAAGGGTAAATTATAATCATATCGAACCAATCACAGAAACTTTAGAAATTAATAAAGGAGCGTCCCACGAGCAAGTAGAAGCTGCGATTAAAAAAGCAAAATTAGAAAAGAAAATGAATAAACTTGTCTCTATCCCAATAAAATAGTGTAATGAATCAAACTCGAGAAAATAATTTAATTATTTATTTTTTTATATGCAACGGTTGCCTAGCCCGGTACGGCGCCGGCTTGGAGCGGAATCTGTCCCAGAAAGCCGGTGTGTGAATGCACTCGGGGGTTCAAGCTATAAGAAGCCACTTCTTATGGGAATATATCCCTCCCGTTGCGTATTCTTCTTTATATAAATTTAATATGTTATACATCTGGAAATTCTAATGCTTTTGCTTTCTGGCCAGCAAACATGCCTCCCATTCCTCCTGAAGCTTGACTCTGAAGTTTTAATACCCTTTGAACAAGTGTGTTAATTCCCAAAGAACATAGAAAATACCAAGCTGTAAAATTAATCCAAAATGCATCAGCACTTATGATAGGACCTATTAATGGAACATCATTAGCATGCATTGGTGATAATGCTATTTGTTTCCCAGCAAAAATCGTATTCATAATACCGAAAATTATAATCATTGGAACAAATGTTATACACGTTGGTTTCATCCTTTTAAGTGCCATTCGTTGCTGTGTTTGCTTTAACATAGCATTTTTGCGTTCCCATCTTTTTCGAGCCTTTCTATAGCGTTCAGGGTCAACTTCGGCCAAATCAATTATCTTTTGTTTTTCTTCTTCATGAGCTTTAATATTTCTTTGTTTCCGGTTTATCTCTTCAGTATCTACTAACCACTTTGTTAAAAGCGCACTAATTAATGCCGTTGTTATAGCTAGTAAAAAAACAAATATCATCGTTCCTGGAGGAGTAGAAATTAAATCCAAAAATGTATTTTGAAAGATTAAAGATAACATCTCTATACATTATTTATATTGAAATAATTATAAAGTTTTCAGATGATTTTGTTTTCATAATAAATTAATAAATAAGTAATTCTAGACTTGATCTAAATCAAAAATAGTTAGATTTATAATGATCTAAGCTAGTCTTACAATATTTCTTTTTGATTGGATGAGATTATCCCTCTAATCCAATCCAAGCATTGCTCTCATGCCTGGATATTGTGAGGCAGCAAGCTCCTTACTGATTGTTTCGGCATACTGGTGAACTATTCCAATAGCAATTAGGAGTCCTGTTCCTGAAGTTAACGCCCTTAGACTATCTGCGAAAAAACTCAACGATGCAATAATAATACCATTTAAAATTACCATTGTCGGGATATATCGCTTTAATATTCTTTCAATTATTTTACCAGAGCTCCGAAATCCTGGTACTTGCATCTGTGAATCTATTATTTGACTGGCAATATCGCGTGGCGCTAACCCGGAAACTTCGACCCACAAACGGCCGAGCATTATGCAAAGAAAAATAAATATCACTAGATAAATAACGGCTCTAAGAGGATTTTCTGCTAACTGATCAACTCCTAGTGGTGGAGTGAGTAAATAAATTAACCCCCCTATTGGTATAAGTTGATTTCCCATTTCCGCTGTTTCAGTTCTAAACACCCCTATTAAATTAAGCCAGAAATCGGGGATAAGTCCACCTTGGCTTGCCCTCAAACCGGATGTAGGTCCCGCTAATAATTGCCCAAAGAATAGAATGTTAGCATATAACGCATTGACTAAAATCACAGGGATGTTGGAGACATAAAGGAGCTTCATGGGGTATTTACCTTTAAAACCTCGATAGCCTCTATATGCAAGCGGGATCTCAACTCGAGTAGATTCAAACCAGATTACCAATAAGAATATTAAAATTGTTGTAAGACCCCCTATTATTGATGGAAAATTTCCTCGTAGAAGAATAGTTCCAAGGCTCGTATCAGGGTTACCATCAAATAATACTGAAAAGAAAGCAATTACAATTCCTGTTGGGACGCCATCAGCAGCCGGGACAAAACTAAAAGCATGCCAAAAGATCTGTCCCGCAACACCCGCTGCTATAAATAAGGAAACTCCACTACCAAGACCCCATCCTTTTTGAAGTAATTCATCTAACAATATTATAATTATCCCAGCAAATAATAATTGGAAAAAAATAAAAATGGCTCCTTGGATACCAATATCCGCTAATGGACCAAATGCCCCCCCTAAAATATAGGCTGCAGCATTGAATATTGTTAAAAATACAGCAAGCACTTTTTGAGCTCCACTAAACATAGCTCTATCGTATGGATCGGCCATGTTTACATTGATTATCCTTGAACCTAAAAGTAACTGCATGATAAGACCAGATGTGACTATTGGTCCTATCCCTAATTCTGTTAATGTTCCCCGTTTACTAGCAAGAATTACTCTTAGCCAATAGAAATAATCAGTTGATTGCTCCATCTTAGGACCCCAGAGAGGAATACTACTTAGGATTAGGTAAATTATCAAAACGACAGCGGTCCAAATGAATTTTTCTTTAAATGAAACTTCACGTTGTGGTTGTTTGATTTCCGGCATTGCCTTTACGAATGGTGTGAAGAATTTAAGAAACTTTCCAGCCATATATATTCAACAACGTGAGTTTTTTTAAGAAAATTTTAGTAAATCAATTAAGTAGATATTTTGTAATTCTTTAATTTGAAATGTAATTTAAAAAAAATTGAATTTTAAAAAAAGTTTGCGATTCAAAATTAAGTATATTCTGAAAAATTTCGAATAAAAATAATAAAATATTAAATTTTTAAAAGTTAAATATTATCCTTTAAAATATTACAACTGTTTCTTTATTATTCACTATCCAGTTATTTCTACCTTTTGAATCGTTAGCTTTTATTTTTCAATTCCGCATTTAGGCTAAAATAATGAGCCAATACCTGTTGGTTCTTCTTCTACTTCTTCTTTTTTCTTCTTCTCTTCTTTTTTCTTTTTAGCAGGTTCTCCAGATGGAGCTGCCATTACTGGCATGGTACTAGTTGATTTTATAATCTTTTCGATATTCGCTTCCTTCAATCCAGTAATGAGCTTAGCGATTTCGGTTTTATCGATTTTCGCACCTGCTGCAGTTAATACTTTCTCTAAATTTGCCTCAGTAATTTTTTTTTCCGCTTTATGTAATAATAAGGCAGCGTAAATACTTTCCATATAATTAAACCTCTTTTTTATTTTTTTATCATTATATTTGTAATTTTAATAGAAATTTAAAAAAAATCTTAATTTTTTATCCAAATAATCCTCCAATACCAACAGATTCTTCTTCTTCCTCTTCTGGTTCTTTTTCTTCAACTTTAGGTTCTTCTCTAATAGGAGCTTCGATATCTTCTCCAAAAATACGTGCATTTAACATATTGGCTTCAGATACAGCTTTTCGAATGTATTCATCTGTCATTTCCTCTGAGAAGAACGGTATTTCAAAAAGAATTCCTAATGCTTGTCGATAAGCTGTAGCAATGCCTTGTTCCAATTGTTCTATATCCATATATAAAATTTCTTCAGAGACAATTTCACCATCGCTCCAAGCAAAATGGATCTTAATCAATGATTCAATTGGAGTAATTCCTAACTTTTTCAAAACTGCAGCTTGTTTAACAGTGACTAAATCACCAGCTTTATGTGTTCTTGTATCCTCCCGAATATGGATTGTATCATTGATTATTCTTGTGGGTAATCGCAAAGTCATGTTTAATTCGCTTATAACTTGACCTGTGGGAAGTCCAGTGTCTCCCGCAGGGACCCATATATCTACTGGAGTAATTTCATTTGGTTTTGCAGGGACCATCCACTCTTTTTCAAGAAAAATCTTTTTTAATTCAAACAAGTCGATATTAGTAAACACAAGACTAGATTGACCTGGTATATGCTTTGCAAATTCATCTAGATTGTTCTTATTTGATTCATTTTTGTATTTTTCTATTGCACGTAATTGAAGTGATTTTTTAGACATTCTAAATACAGCTTTTCCTCTTAAAATTTTCTTCATAGTCTGAAATTGCATATCATTTATATGAGCTACTTCAATTACAGCAATATTTTTATAATTCTTAAATAAATCAACTAAATGATTAATTTCCTCTACTTTCCATTGTGGGATATGTTTGTTTGTTATCATGGTTTCACACCTCAACACTTTTTAGGAATTCTTCTGTTACTTTTACAGGCTTTCCCATTGTAGATTTAAGATACATAGATTTAAAGTTGTTAAACTTATGTGGCATTTGATCAGCAATGAAATTTACAACCGTTTTCATGTTTTCATATAATTTTTCACTATCCATAGATTTTTTTCCGATTTTCACGAAAATGATAGGTTGTTTCTTCATTTGAATTCGAATAACTTTTTTATATCTATCATAAGCTACTTTTAAATCATCTGGGCTAGAAATGATTCCATATCCCGTAGGGAAAGGTTTTGGCATTTTACCGACAGGTCCAAGAAATCTCGCTAAGTATCGAGCAACATCTCTCATCATTTTATCTTCTACAACAAAGTAATCATATTTTTTAGCAAATTTTTTCTTGTATTTTTTCTCTTCATTATTTAATTTAATCAAGCCATCTGAGTCAAGAGTGTCAACACCAAGTTTTTTTGCTTCGAGTAATATCTCATCTGAAGCAATAACACATATATTAGGTTTATTATCTGCAACTATTTCATTCGATAAGATAATCTCTTTATCTATTCTGTTTTTTGGATCATTTAGATTAATGTCTTTAATATTTATAATAAGGTCCATTGATTCATCAAATTTTCTAACTTTATCTTTGAATCCTTCTTTTTTAATTACAGAAAAATTAATAGCAGCGTTTAATGATCTCTTTAATATTTTATCATCTACTTTCAAATTTTATAATTCACCCTTTATTTTATCGTCATATGCTCCATTATCTAATCTTTTTTGAATAATTCTTGGATCTTCTCCTTCCACTGTTGCTCCCACTGATAAAGCTGTTCCTAGAACTGTTTTTACTGCGGCTTTATAATTTTTATCTAAAAACGTTTCTTTCTTAGCTTCAACCACATTAATAATATTATCAAAACTTAGATTCCCTATTTTTTCTTCTGAACAATTAGAGCTACCTTTCTCAACTCCAAGTTCTTTCAGTAATAATGAAGCAGTAGAAGGTGTTTCAATAAAAATTTCAAACTGTTTTGTTTCTGGATCACATTCAATTCTGACTGGGACTGTCAATCCCTTGAATACCATTGTTTGTTTGTTTATCTCATCGACTACGTCTTTAATATTTATACCAGTAGGGCCTACGGTAGGACCAATTGGGGGTCCGCCACTAGCACTCCCTCCAGTTACTAATGCCTTAACGATGACTTTACCTTTTTCACTCATTCTTTTTCCAATCTTCTAACTGTATTTTAGTTCGATTCGAATTTTAAAAGGCTAAGAAACATAAAAATAAATTTTATTTCAGGCTTCAAATCATTTCAATATCTATATTATATTGAAACCGCTTTATTATTACGTTCTAAGTCCTTTAAAATTTCCTTGAACTTAGTAATTTTATGAATTAAAGAAAATTAAAAAGTTTTATTAAAATAAAAGTTAAAATCTACAACAAAGCCTACGTCCATGATCCAAATTACATTTAAAATATTCCTCAGATAAAATATTTAGTATAGTATCGTAATCTAAATTTACCTTATTAATAATATCCTCAATCTCAATTCCAGGAGTTGATATTAAATCGAAAATCACTTTCTTGACTTCTTCACTAACTTCTGAGTTCATTATAGTAAGATATTAGTAATTATTAATAAATTTTAACTAACAAGTCTAATCATTTCATCTACAATTTTTTCCTTCCAAAATTACATTATGTGTGATTGTACCAATTTGTTCTATTGATGCTTCAATGATATCTCCTGGTTGAATTGGTCCTACTCCGCTTGGCGTACCTGTCGCTACAATATCTCCGGGGACTAACGTGATAAACTCTGAAAGATATGCTAAAATTTCTGGAATTTTAAAAAGCATATGTTTTGTATTAGATGATTGTTTAACCTTTCCATTAATTTTAAGCTGAATGTTTAAATTATGAGGATCTTCAATCTCACCTTTAGAAACTATTCGAGGACCAATAACCGAAAAGGTGTCGAAATTTTTACTTCTATACCATGGCAATTTTATATTTCGGTCACTAATTTGCATTTTCCTAGCGGTAATATCAAGAAAGACAGAATAGCCTTCGATGTAATCATAGGCATACTCAGCTTGAATATTTTTACAACTCTGAGAGATTACAAATGCCAATTCTACTTCGTGATCCACTTGATTATAATCTTGATTACCATATAGAATTCTTGGATAGATTATTGGATTCCCATTAGTTACTAATGTATTGAGAGTTTTAACAAAAAAAACTGGTTCTTTCGGTATTGGTGCATTTGTCTCTTTTATATGGTCTAAATAATTTCTTCCTAAACAAATTATTTTACTCGTGTATATAGTTATGTTCCCAATTTTAAAATTCATAATTTAATCACCTTCCAAAACGACATTATTTTTAAGAGCCCCAATCTTTTCTATTGTTGCTTCAATAAAATCACCAGGTTGTATAGGCCCAATTCCACTTGGTGTTCCTGTAGCTACAATATCTCCAGGTTCTAGAGTGAAAAATGTTGAAATGTACTCTAAAAGTTCTGGAACTTTAAATAACAAATGTTTAGTGTTTGAGGATTGTTTGATCTCCCCATTTAGCTTCAATTCAATATTTAAATTATGGGGATCTTTGATCTGATCTGTATCAACAATCTTCGGACCTATAGGTCCAAAAGTATCGAATGATTTTGAACGAAACCATGGTAATTTAGACACAATATCTTTAGCTTGCATTTTTCGTGCGGTAACATCATTAAATACAGTATATCCAAGTATATGGTTATATGCTTCATTTTTAAGAACGTATTTGCATTTATCTTTTATGATAAGTGCCAATTCTACTTCAAAATCTACTCTGTTATATTTTCGTTGGTTATACAAAAATTTGGGATAAATAATTGGTTCATTATTCAAAATCAAGCAATTTAATGTTTTTAGAAATAAAACAGGTTCTTTAGGAACTTCTAATTTAGTTTCTTCGATATGATCCATATAATTTGTGCCAATGCAAATAATCTTTGTAGGATTTATTTTATACTTACCAATTATCATCGCTTATTCATAGTTTTAGTAAAAAAAGATAAACTTCATATAAATTTTTATAATTTTTAATATTTTAATAGTTTAAAACTCTTTAACTTATTGGATCTACGATTTCTTCTTGATAAAACGTAGTTTTTTGCTAAATTTGAAAATATAGGTAAATATACTATTATTAAAGGATATAATAATAAAAATCAGCCAAGGAAAAAATGAATGACCAAAAATCTGATAAATAAAAAACCAGAAAAATTTTTTCATAGTACTTTAAATAAGAAAATCGCTGCTACTGGTATTTTTATAGCAGTTGGATTAGTTTTGAGTTATTTTAATCCATTTGGATATTTTTTAATATTCGGAACAAAAATCAATCCTTTTGCTCACTTTATTAATGCTATAACTGGTGTTTTGATAGGTCTAATTTTTTCGTGTATAACAGCATTAGGTATTGCCATCCTTCGATTTTCGATAGGAATTGGGACGATTCATGCATTTCATGGAGGTTTAACTGGAGCATTTATAGTAGGAATTGCATCACATTTTTTGCGTAAAAAATTTCCAAAGTATGTTGAATTAGCTGCTTTTACAGAACCACTGGGAACAGTTTTCTTAGGAGGAACTATTGGTCATTTAATTGCCCCTATTGGAGGCATTTTTGTGATAGAGAGTCTATTTACATATTGGACTTTATTTGCACTAAGTTGTATTCCGGGATGTATAATGGGATTCATAACTCTAATGGTTTTAAAACAAGCAAAAATAACCTGGGAGGATTTTTTCTAAAATACAATAATTAATTAAACAATTTTTATGAAATTTAATTCATCTTTAAATTATAGCAAATTTATTGGACATCATACTTTTCTTTATGGGGAAATTAATAGCAAAAAGACTTATTATACAGCAAAATTTATTCAGTTTCTTATAGAATCAAGAAATTTTGATCCAAAAGAAATCAGCATTTTAGATTTTGCTCCACCTCTAAAAATAATTAAAGATATTAAAATTGGAGGTAAAATTAAAGATTTCTACGAAAATAGTGTTATCTGTAATAATATAAATTTTGAAGGAGATATTATCCCACCTCGTCTCAATGCGAGTAACAGAAAAGAACTTTATGAAAATGCTTGCAAAAATTATAAAAAAACTTTTGAAATATTAAAAATTTTTAGCGATAGTCCAACAAAAGTATTAATTATTAATGATATTTCTATTTATCTTCATATAGGGAATAAAAAATTGCTAATAGACTCAATAAAAAAGTCAAATACCTTTTTTGGGAATTCATATTATGGATATTCTATAAAAAGTGATTTTGCTACTCTATTTAGCTTAAGAGAAAAACGATTAGTTGAATATTTGATAAAAAAAATAGAATTTTCTTATTTTACTGGATAAAAAGTCTTATATCTATTTGGGCAAAATAATTTTAATTGATGTCCAATTTAATTATCTACGAATTCAAAATAAAAATACTTGATTAATAATGAAAAAATTAATATTATTTGGACCCCCCGGAGCTGGAATATGATTTGATCTTCTCAATTCATCTAGAAAAGGTACATTTTCCGGGCAGATAAAAAAAGTATTACCTGAGATCACTCACATAAGTACTGGAGATATTTTTCGGGAAAACTTAAAGAGCGAAACACCTTTAGGATTAAAAGCTAAAAGCTACATGGATAGGGGCGAATTAGTGCCTGATGATGTTACTATTGAAATGATTAAAGATAGATTAAATAAAGAGGATGTTAAGAAAAATGGGTTCATTCTTGATGGATTTCCTCGAACTTTACCTCAAGCAGAAGCATTATCAGATATAATTGAAATAGATCTGCTTTTATTATTGCAGGTTTCCAGAGATATTATATTTAAAAGAATTTTAGGGAGATACGGCTGTAATAGTTGCGGGGAGATTTATAATAAATACACACTTCCGCCAAAAGTAGAGGGAATTTGTGATAAATGTGGTGCTGAAATTAGGTTTGAGCAAAGAAGTGATGATAATGAAGAAACATTAAAAAATCGTTTAGATTCTTATGAAAAAAATGCCAAACCTCTCATTAAATATTATAAGAAAAGAGGAAAACTGAAAAAAGTTGATGCTACAGATACTTTAAGTTTCACCGAGGATGATATAAAGCATATTATAGAAATATAAAATTTTTCTTTCATATTATTCTAAATCATGAAATATAATCTCTGTATCCCGATTCCTATTAAACATACAAGTATTAAAGAAGTTAAACCAATAATTGATAAAGCAATAAAATCAAAACCTAATCTACTTGAATTAAGATTTGATTATATTTCTGACAATAAATCTCTTTCTATAGATTTCGTAAGAGATTTATTAAATATTATTCCGCCTCATATTGCTGCTATCTTTACTTTCAGAGATTCATCTGAAGGGGGTCAAAGTGAAATAGAACAAAGAGAGCGTTTCAAAATTTTAAAAATGTTTATAGAGACAAAACCTGATTATCTTGACATAGAAATGAGGACTGATAAAAACATCTTAAGTGAAATTATTAATTTAACTTCTCAAAAGGGAGTAAAATTAATTTATTCATATCACAATTTTGAAAAAACACTAACATATGAAGAGGGAATCCATCTCGTTCAGAATTTTAATGAAAAATTAATTCAAGAATTATCTTTAGAACCAAAAAAACTTCAAGATAATATCTATAAAATTATTTTTACAGCTCAAAACTTTGAGGATAATTTAATACCATTAAAACTGTGTAAAGAATTCTCAAATTCAAATCAAAAAATTATCTCATTTTGTATGGGAACATTAGGTGTTTTCTCTAGAATTGCATGTGTCATTTCTGGCTCTTTTTTAACTTATACTTCTTTAGAAGAACAAACAGCACCAGGACAAATAGAAATCAAAAAAATGAGAGAAATTTATGGTTTAATACTGAATAATCTTTAAATTCATTATACCTTCACAAAAAGAACTATGAAGATTAAAAAAAGTATATTTTTTAATATATAGTATGGTAGTCTATTTTGCTTTTTTATTTCATATTTATCAACCTCCAGTTCAAATCCCGGTTGTAATTAAACAAATCGTAAATGAATCGTACAAGCCTATAATTGAAGCCTTAAGAGAACATCCAGAGGCAAAAATAACACTAAACATTAATGGAACCTTAACTGAACAATTACATGATTTTGGTTACGATGATTTAATAGGAGCAATTACTACACTAGCATCTAGAGGACAAATTGAATTTACAGGTTCAGGTAAATTTCATCCTTTACTTCCTTTACTTCCGGAACCTGAAATTAAGCGTCAAATAGAGTTAAATAATGAGACTAATCGGCATTTTTTTGGGAAACTTTTTAATCCTCGTGGATTTTTTCCACCGGAAATGGCGGTTTCTGAAGAAGTGTTTAAAACTGTTAAAAAAGCAGGGTTTGATTGGATGATTATGAGCGGGATTGCCAATACTTTACCAGACTTTCCTACAAACAATATATCAATCCATCCAAATGGATTAAAACTGCTGTTTAGAGATGATTATATTTCTATCGATTGTGCCTTTGATAAGATTAACAATGTCGAAGCATTTACCAATAGGTTAAAATATCAGAACACTTCGCAGGATAGATATATAATTTTAGCAATGGATGGCGAGACCTTTGGGCATCACGTGAAACACAGCATCAACGATTTCCTTAGACCTCTTTTTCAAGCTTTACCACATAGAGACGATGTGAAAATATGTACGGTTTCAGAAATAGTTGATAGATTTCCTAAAGGGTTCACTCAAGTTCCACGGGATTCCAGCTGGTCGACAATGCCATACGATATCGACACAGACGTACCCTTTCCTCTCTGGTTCGATCCAAACAATGAAATTCATATAGAACAACACAGATTTTTCATGTATGCCCTTACATTGATTCATTTAGCTGATAAGTACCGAGAAAGTATGAATGATGAGAAGAAGAGGATATTTGATAATGCAAGAAATTTGTTAGATCGAGGAATTCATAGTTGTCAGCAATGGTGGGCATCGCGTAGACCCTTTTACAGCCCTGATATGATATTACGTGGATTAAATGAAGTATTGATGGCAAGTGTGAACGCAAAGCGTAGTATTCCCGAGAGTAATCAGGACATTAAGGATGCTATGGAGCTAATTATGAATGATATGCTAAAGGCACAGAATAAAATTGTTTTATCCTTAATGTGAAAACTAGAACTAAAAAAATAATAAAAAAAAAATTATAAATTAATTCTTTTTGAAAAAATTACCGCAATCTCCACACTTCATGTTTCTCGCATAAACCGGAGTGCCCTGCCTCAGCGGTAAGCTGAAATAGCTTTACCTATACTGTAGTAAAGCACGTTATTCCTATCTGGTTCCTCATGAAGTTTACGTGGATTCTCATTGCCACATTGAGGGCATTTTACTCTTTTATATTCTGTCATGATACCTTTACCCTGTTATAATATATTTTAAATATTTAGTAAAGTGGATAAATTTAAATTTAGGTTTTTAATTGGGTTTTTATAACAATCTCTCTAACAATATTTTGAATTTTTTTTTCTGTAGTATCAATAACGATCTCCGCTGCTGCATCATAATAGGGCTTCCGAAAATTCAGAACTTCTTCGATTTCTCTTTTTAGATCTTCTTTATTAATAACAGGTCTTGTTGCTGCTCCATTTTTTAATGCTCTTTTAAAAATTTCCTCTGGATTTGTTTTTAATAAAATAATATGACAGTTTTTTTTTAAATTTTCAATATTAACCCTATTCAATACTACTCCACCTCCACACGAAATAACCACTTTATGTAATTTAGAAATCGTTTCGCACACAGAAATTTCATATTCTCTAAATTTGCTTTCTCCCTCTTCAGCAAAAATTCTTGGAATTGGCTTACCAACTTCTTGAATTATAAGTTGATCAGTTTCAATAAAATTATATTCTTCACCAAGATATTTTGCTAACGCCCTTCCTATGGTTGTTTTGCCGGTAGCCATAAAACCAATAAGAGCAATGGAATCTTTAGGCATATTGAATTACTTTCATTTTATTATTAATTACATTAACTAATGGTTTTTTAGAGGGATATTTCTTCTGAAAATCCATGTTTTTCTAAAACACCTTTTTTTAGTTCGAGGTAATTACCTGCTATATATGCTGGAAAGGAGAATTTTTCTGGATCAAGAGTATCATTTTTCACATACTCAGGATCTGAATGTGTTACTACCACTTTACCAAAATAACAGACATGTGATCCTAATTCTATTCTATTTATTAC
>CAZBNW010000014.1:0-35014 GCA_964493385.1 uncultured archaeon
AAGTGACTAGCATTTGCCCTGCTCCAATTGTAATTGCTGGAGGGAAAAAAATTGAAGAAAAAGATGCTTTACAAATGTCAAAGAATGCTGTTGAAAAAGGGGCTGTCGGCGTTGATATGGGGAGAAATATCTTTCAAAGTGACTCTCCCATTGGAATGATTAAAGCAGTTCGGGCTATCGTTCATGAAAATGTTTCTGTAGACGAAGCCTTTGAAATATATAAACAAGGTCCTAAAGGCTTGTAATTATTTTTTCTTTTTTTTTTACATTTTTAATTGTTTTTCATATTATACCAAATATTATTGAGATTTCAACATTTATATTCTAGGGAATATATGTATGCAAAATCATTTAATAAGAAGAAATTTAAAAATTTTGTATAATTAATCCTTCGAAGTCATTAAAGCGGGCACTAGAGTTTTGGAAAGATTCTTTATTTTTGACATTTTGCCCTGAGTATTTTTTCAGCCTTCCTGAAAAACCAATTAAAGCGAAAAGGGGATATCTTAATCATTATAGTAGATCTCTCTTTAGATCAGCATATTTAAATTCTTTAAAAGATTTGATAATGATGATTACCTACTGAATTGAAAGACAAATATATTAACAAAAAAATGATTTTTAAAGGGTGTAATAGTTGAAAAAAAGAGCATTTAGTTATTTTATTTTGATAGTTTTCACTCTATTTAGCCTTTTCTTAAATAGTAATCATATAAGTTTTATTGATACAGAATTCACTACCCCAAAATTTAGAACCTCAAACTACTGGGATTTACCTTTCAGAGTACTAATTGATGATATTGACCCAAATTACAATTGGAGTAAAACAGCTAATGAAAATGACTGGTGTTTTGGATCAGGAACTTTTAGTGATCCTTACGTAATTGAAAATGTAACGATAAACGGAGGAAGAACAGGATATTGCATTTTGATTCAGAATTCAAACGTATTTTTTGAAATAAGAAATTGTACATTTTATGATAGTAGTAATTTAGCAGGAGCAGGTGGTTGTATTCAGCTTAATTCTGTTTCAAATGGAAATATAATTAACTGTACTATTTATAACTCCGACTATGGAAGAATTGGTATTGGATTAAGCAATAATTGCTATAATAACACGATTATAGAAAATAAGATCAGGAATTGTAAAAGAATGGGGATCTTTTTTAAGACTAACTGTGACGAAAATTTCATCTTGAATAATACTTTGATTAATAATGATTATGGAATAGATATTTGGATAGATTGTGATAATAATATAATATTAAATAATACGATTAAAAGTAACCTTAATTCTCGTTCTTCCCTAAAAATAAGGGATCACTCTGATGATAATTATGTTGCTCATAACAATTTTATATTAAATACCATTGCTATACGTGACAATTCTCATAGAAATATTATATTTGATAATTATATTGATATTGTGTATCCTAATAACATTTTTGGAGACATCCTTGCTGGAATTTATATAGATGGAGGAAGTAAGCATAATTTAATTTATCAAAATAATATAACAAATTGTAAAATTGGAATCGATCTTGCTGGTGCATCGACAAACTATCTGTTATATAATCATATACATCATCATACAAATATTGGAATTAGGATAGGCTCTAGTCATAATACTATAATAAATAATAATATCGAATACAATAATTATGGTGTTAGAATCTTGTCAGGAACGTACCAAAATAATTCATTTTCTAAAAATGAATTTAATAACATAATCAAAAACGCTATAGACGATGGAATTAATAATAATTGGAATAATTCAATAATAGGAAACTTTTGGCATGATTATTCTGGAATTGATTTTAATGATGATGGAATTGGCGATACACCTTATAATATTACAAATGGGATTGATGTTCCAGTTTCACAAGATTATCTCCCAATTTGGTATACTGAACCAACAATAACAATAATTTCACCTACAAATAATTCATATTGGAATTCAGCTCCAATTATCAATGTGATTGCTATGGATACAACTTTGAATTATACCTGGTATATAGTAAATAATACCCTTGAATTTTTACAATCAGAAGTAGATGAATATTTAAGAGGAGAGATCTGGGATTCTTTGCTTGAAGGGAAATTTGTAATTGAATTCTTTGCTAATGACTCAATAAATAATATCGGTACCTCAGGAGTGTATATTTATAAAGACACAATAGCTCCGACTACGACAATTGATTTCACTTCACATCAAGAACCAAATACAGTAAATACATCCACAATTTTTGCATTGACCGCTGATGATGGAATTGGTTCAGGAATACAATTAATCAGGTATAAGATTAATGAATCTTCATGGATACCGTACAGCTCTCCTTTTGGTTTATCCATTTATGAGCCAGGATATTACATTATCACTTATCAAGCAATTGATAATGCTGGAAATGTTGAGACTGAAACTCAACTTTTAATTAAATTAGTAAGTATACCTTCTCCTACAACAGATATTCCTGGATATGATGTATTCATTCTACTTGGGATTGTAAGTATTGTTTCTGTATTTTTATTTAGAAGATTGTATAAAAAATAATTTTTTTCTTTTTTTTTACATTTTTAATTGTTTTTCATATTATACCTAATATCATTGAGATTTCTATATTTATATACTAAGGAAAATATGGATGCAAAATCATTTAATAAAAAGAAATTTGAAAAAAAGTGATTTAACAAATGGCTGAAGAAATTTTAAAATTCACGAAATTGACATTTATAATCCATTTTGTAATAGCGCTTATTTTTACAATCTTATTTTTTATACCAGATATCACTGTTCCTTTATATGCCACAGTGCCAATTACTCCAGAAACTCATGCCATGAGTTTGACCATTGCGTCTCTTTTTGCGGGACTTACAGTGAGTTCACTTCTAGGAATGTTAGCTAAAGAATGGAAACAAGTTAAAATTGTGGTAATTCTTGAAGTTGTATGGCTAGTTGCTAATTTGGTTACTTCGATTATTAGTTTCAGTGTTTTTAATCCAGCTATGGGTGCATTAACACTTGTAATCACTATAATTATGTTAGCGCTCTTTTTATTAACTTTTCTACAACAAGAAGATAAAATGAAAGCATTATTTTAGCGAAAAATAGGAGAATTCCAATATTTAATTAATAATTTTCTTTTTCTTATTTATAGTTTTTAGAGATTGTAAGAGGATAGTAGAAACTTAAATCTTATTAAAGTCAACTTATTAAAGTTTCATTTATTTTTTATTTGCAATTGGGTTAATGTATCAATATTATTTACTTCCATGTCTCTTCCAAAAATAGATAATCTTGAAATCAGGAAGGTAACAGAAACTATTTTACTAATCCATCAAAAAAGAACACCCTTCTTATTTTCTTGCTGTGATGGGCTTCTAATTTTGCCTAAAGAAGGTAGGAATAAATCTGCTATAGCACTTGATTTAAATATTGAGCCTAAATATATTAAAGCTATAAATAATGTATACGGACCAGTCTCAAATTATGTGTGTACTCATGCACATGTAGATCACACTTGTCATGTATATGCTTGGGAGCAAAGTGGAACTATTATCCACGCTCCTAGTCCTGAAGCAAATTATTTATTAGATCTTCACAATTTTTACAGAGGCTTTGGTTTTGATGAAGCAATGGATTATTCTTCCGTTGAAAAATTTGGAGAATTAAATGGATTTCATGAGTGTAAAGATGTAAATCCATTTGAACCAGGAGATTCTTTAAAATTTGAAGACTTCAACATAAAGACTATTTCTTTACCAGGACACTCAAAAGCACATATTGGATTCTTATTACCTACTGAAAAAGTATTTCATATTAGTTGTTTAGGATTTGATAAACCAAAACCTGAAATAGACGGTTTTGGACCTTGGTATGGGTTCAAACAGGCTTCAATTCAACAATATCTTGAAGATATTAATCGGGCGGAGTCTATTTTTTTGAATGATGCCCAATATTTAACATCAAGTCATTCATATATCGTAAAAAACCCAGATACGCATCCATTTGAGTATATGAGAGCCAGGATTGAGGATAACCAAAAAGAAGTTGATAGAGCTTTAAAAACATCAGGTTCATTAAAAAAATCTGAAGACAATGCGGTTAAACAAATACTTAAAATGGATTTATTTTTTCCAAAAAGAAAGTTAAAAGGTTTTCTACTTGATATATATACATTATGGGAATCTTGGATAATTCGGAAGCATATCCAGAGAAGTGAATACTTGTATAAATAAAAAATAACAAGAATTCAATCTTTTTCTGGCTCTAAAATTACTTTGATAGATTCACCGGCTTCACAAACTACTTTAAAAGCTTCACCAGCTTTACTGAGTGGGAATCTGTGAGTAATTAAATCTATAACATTAATTCTTTTAGAAAGTATCCAATTATATGCTTCATCGAGATCTTCAGGAGCGGCTCCATAAGAAGTCATAATAGTAATCTCGTTTCTCCAATACTTATTTATAGGAACATTAAGGTAAATCCATGGTTCTGGAACCGCAAAAAAAATAATTTTACTTCCGGGTGATGTACATTCTAAAGCTTGGTTTGCGGCGGATATGGCTCCAGTACACACTATAACGATATCAGCTAATCTATATTTGTTGATCTTTTTTATTTCTTCCGGTAAATCTTCACTTGCATGAAAAATAACATCAGCTCCATTTTCTTTTGCTTTTTGTAGACGGAATTCATTAATATCAGTTGCTATAACTTTTTTCGCTCCACGAAGTTTTGCTAATTGAATATGTAATAACCCAGAAGCCCCACATCCTAAAATTAAGACAGTAAATCCCTTTTTAATATTTGCTAATCTTTGAGCACGACATACACAGCCTAGCGGTTCGATGAAAACCGCTTCCTCATAAGAGACATTTTTATCTAAAACATACACACCTTTCTTCTCTATATTGATTTGTGGGACTCTAACATATTCACCAAAACCTCCAGGATCAAAATTAGTATTATGAAGTAAATTACATGCAGTATGGTGCCCCTGCTTACAATAATGGCATTCAAAGCATGGAACATGGTGTGATACAAATACACGATCTCCAACTTTAAGATGCTTTATAGTTTCACTTTTCTCTACAATTTCTCCTGCGATTTCATGCCCCAAAATTAAAGAATTAACTCCTAACTTTTTCATTTTTGCTTTTCTGTAATATTCTAGGATGTCAGATCCGCAAATTCCAGACTTTTTTACCTTAACCAAGAACTCTCCTGGACCAATTATTGGTTTAAGCATCTCATCTTCTCTAATATCATCATTACTATAATATCTTGCAACTCTCATGATTCAAACATTAAAAAACAATTATAGATAGATAATTTATGTGTGATTATTTATAATTTTTGAATTAAATTTTTTTATAGATGCAAGCAACGATCGAAGTGAAAAACAGTTGATTTCAATGCTTAAAAATGAAATAGAAAAAGGAAAAATAATAATATTAAATTAGTTATTTCGCTTTTCTCCGTCGTAATAGTTTAAAGGCAATATCAGTTCCCATTCCTTGCTTATAAGCTAATTCAATCCAAAGCATTGCCAAAGGTTCAATAAGTCTAGCATTTGTGAGTGGTCCAGCATCAATAACATCAAAACCGAGATCGAGTCCTAATTGCTTCAATTTTGATTTTGCGTCTAAATAATCTCCACAAATAAATAAACTTGCTTGTACGGAGCCAAATTGTAATTTATTTAAACTTTCTACTCCAATAGTATGAACTGCTTTTATCACTTTGGCTCCTGCTGCCCATTTTGCGATTTTTTCTGCTGCAGATGGAGTAATTTCTATTAAAGGCCCTCCCAAATGGGGTGCAGCAGTAGTAGTAGAATCTACAATAATCTTACCTTTTAAATCTCCTGCTGTTTTGATTGATTCTTTTGCTGTTGACCATGGAACTGCTAGAATGATAACATCACTAAATTTTGCTGCTTCTTCATATGTTCCACCACTTGCATTAGATCCTATTGAATTAGCTAATTTTTTTGCTTTCTGAGGATCCCGAGAGCCAAACATAATCACATGACCCTTTTCTGCCCAAATTTTTCCTAGAGCACTCCCTAATCTTCCTGTCCCTATAATTGATATATTCAATTTTCTGAACTCCTTTTTTTCTAATTGAAAATAAATCAGTTGACTATTTATATCTTGAGTTATATTTTAGTTATATTAAAAATTAAGAAAATTCTTTAACTAAGGTATTAAGTATTTGCACAGCTCTTGAGAGATTGAAAATTCCACAAACACATGGTTTTTTTAATTTCTTTGCTGCTTTTTCTACCGAGATTTTTCCATCTTTAATCAAGTGCACATGATACTCGACAGATTGTGGTGAAATACAATGATGCCCGCACATTGTTGTAGTTTCTAAAATTTTTTCAGAAGGTAATAACTCTTTTTTCCCAAATATACCTAAGGAAAGATGGACAGTATGCAAGTTTAAATCAACCTTGGTTGCAACATTTTGAATTTCAGTAAGTAATCCACTTACAACAATAGAAATCTCTAAATCTTCTTTTTTAAGAGCTTTTATAACTTTTTTCACAATTTTAATATCAGAATAGGTTGCTGTGATAGTGGGAGAAATTTTCCAGGCAGCTTCTGGCATTATATTTATAGGGTTATGGTGCTTTAAAATTTCACCAATCCTTATTAATTTTTTACGTGAATCTTGATATTTATCATTTATACCAGCTGCAAACATAGCTAGAACTACGTAATCTCCCTTTAAAACTTCAATATTTCCTCTCCTATGTAAAGAATGAGTCAATTTCTTACCTACCTCTTTTTTACGGTTTTCCTAATCCAATGTTAATTTTAGCATTTGGTCTTGTTTCAAAACCCTGCTTTGATAATAGATTAATGAGATGTTTAACATCGTTTTCTATTACTCTTGAAATTATACCAACAGAAAAAACTGTATCTATATCTTTTTCTACATCTCTAATTACTTGTAATACTTGATTTAATTTTTCTTTAGAGACTTTAAATTCAATAATAGCAGAGAGAACAAATTCTTCTTTAATGTCTTCATTAATATGCCCTTCATCATTAATAATTAGAGCTGTTACTGGACTTTCTTCTTCATATTCAACACCAATTTTAGAAAGTCTTGTAGTGAATAGCTCAATATTTCTTAGGTGTGACCCTACACCAGGTCGTCCTAATTCAATGGAAATTCCAATTTCATCTATCCCAAAACGATTTGTCACATCATTAGTTTTCATTTCTTCAGTGCCTCTTCCAGGAATTCCTGTAATTTTATGTGTAGCAATAACATTACTGAAAGGGCTCCGAATTATTCTTGGCCATTTTAATCTGCTAGATTTAATTGCCTTGACTGGACATTCGGCATAGCGATAACAAACAGCACATTCAACACACAGATCTTTATCAATAAAAGCTTTATTATCTATTAGTTTAATAACTTGGACCGGACAAACAATTATACATTGCCCGCACCCTGTACATATATCAGTATTTATTTCCATGATAATTTTTCTATTTTAAAATTAAATTTTCAGATTAATTTTTACTTGATTTGATACTCTCAATGTCTCGAGGTAAAAATTTCATAATAGGGATAAGAACTAACGTACATATTAAAGCCATAATTGATAAAATCAAATAACCTGGACTATAAACATTGTTAAAAATTACGAAGAATTGACCAAGAAGTAGTAAACTTATACTACGTCCAAAAGTATAAGTTAAATAATTAAGAGAATAAATTGTTGATCTAATCTGTGGGGGATTGATTCCAAGAGTTGCTTGTGTTAAAGGATCAATACCACCAAATAGAAAAGCACCACTTATTGCTAGAACAATGAACACAATTGCAAATGGTAACTCAGTTGATATAAAGAATAGTGAAAAAGCTATTATATATAAGATTGACCCAGTTAAGAGACATATCAACACAACTTTCATCCTTCCCTTCTTTTCGGTTTCATATATTTTATCTCCCCATTTACCAAAGAGAGGTCCTGCTGGAACTTGAGTGCCAAAAACTAATATTAAAACTCCTGTTGCTAAAGTAGAACTAAGTTCATAATCATTTTTGAGCATAGAAATAAAAAATGATGAAATTGCACCTATAGATATAAACATGGCAAAATTCAATAGTAGAATCCACAAAGTTGATTTAATTTTCCAGATTTGCTTAAGATCATTAAACTTAATTTTATATCCTAATCCAGGAGCACCCTCATCAATAGCTCCATATAACTCATCTTTACTTCCTCTTGATGGGTCTTCAATTAGAAATAGCAATCCTGTACAAGCAAACCCACCTATAGAAATTATTAAAATTGGTATTTGCCAAACATAATAATCAATTAAGAAACCAGAAAGAACTTGCCCTAAACCATTACCTAAAACATAGACTGCAGAAAGAGTCCCAAATTTTTTTCCTCGGCTTTTAGGATCAACTAAATCGACTGTTAATGAGAATATTAAAGGTAATGCAGCCCCAAATCCTATTGCTGTAATTAACTGAAATATCAATAAAGAGAAAAAGTTAGTAGAGAACATAGTAAGTACCATAAGAACTGACCATTCGAGTGTTGAAATAACAAGCAAAATTTTTCGTGAAAATTTATCTCCTAATATTGCCCACATAAGAGAACTAACAGCACCAACAATTAAAAACATGGAATTTATGAATGCCACTTGATTTTCATTAAAAGTCAAAGCAGAGGAAATTTCTTCTGCCATTGGGGTTAATATACTGAAAAGAGCAGATGAAAAAAGTGTTAGTAATATCAATATTTGCGTAGATTTCAATTTCTTCATAATATATCGAATTCTTTAAATTGTAATTTATAACTTTAATTATGTCTTTTTTCTATTTAATAATTTAATTAATGTATGGTGTCGATACAATTTCTTAAATTTAAAGATAAAAATCCATATCTCATTCAGATAAAAATGAATAAAAAAGAGTGTTATTAATTCTTATTATTTAATTTGCTTCTAATAAGCATCTTAAAGCTTTCATCGTCGAGATCTTTAAACATATTCAATTCTTTTGCCAAGAATTCACGCAATGCAACTCTTATCGCCTCACTCCGGGACGGATAGACACCCATGTCATTTAAAATTTTAATCGCCTGCAAATACTTCTCTGGTAAATTAATTGTAATAATCTTCATTTTTGACAACCCTTTTGACAAAAAATTTAAAATTATACTATTTACTTAATCTTATACTTTATATATTTCGTCGGATGTTTTATAAATTGATTATATTAATCCTTTAATGATATTAATCGCTTAACTGCTGACGAATATAATTCTATCAAATACCTAATAAATACAATAATAATATTAACACGATAATATACATTTTTTTAAAATAAATTTATAAAAAAGATTGAGTCATTACTCTGGTTTTGAAAATGATTTTACATGCAATACTAATGAGAACGCCGATTTATACAACTCTGCATGACCTACTTCTTTAATGTCCTGCAAATAATTTATTGTGTAATCCTCTTCCCGTTTTAAATATGTTTTATCTCTAGTTTTATGATCTTTATCCAAGAATACATCGATTTTTAAAACTTTTTGATCCAAACGGCTTGGCATCTCCGGCATCATATTAAATGTGAAAATTAAATCTGGTTCTGATTCATTAGTAGCATCTACAACAAAGAGTAGGTTTGGTTCAGCAACGCCTAAGAAACTTTCTAAAGAGTGGAATAAATCGTCAACCTTTATAGTTAAATTAGAATTTTCATCAACATCAAAAGCACTACAATCGCTAATCTTAGGTAAGAGAAATTTTTCTTTACCTCGAAAAGCTAAATTCATTTCATTTGGATTCAGAAAACTTTTGATAATTGGATCATCTTTTTCTAAAGTAAACTTATCGGTAATGGGTTCATTTCTAACGTAGATTATTAATGATCCTGCTGAAATTAAATTAATTTTTTGATAATAAATATTGAAAACAGGATTATAGGGTAAATTTATAACTTCTTTATTACCTCCTAAGCCAATTTGAGCTAAAATGTTAGTTGGAACTTGGCTAGTTAAAGTAAATAATAGAAAAGATCTAAAATCACTTAATTCAATAAAGTTAGAAAAATTTTCAAAAAGTTTGTGCACACCATCTACATTTTGTTTTAATTCATCGGACATTTTTAATACTTTGTGAAAATATTTTAGGTTAGTTGCATCATTGAATTAAAGATAATAATTAAATCTAACCATCTAAGTATTTTGAAAGAAATTCTTCTATTGAATCTTTGACATCTCGAGTAATATGATGCTCTATTTCACAAGATAGATTCTCGATAACTTCTTGATCTTCTATTTTCAAAACTTTTGCAAAAAATTGGTGAAGTAGGGAATGAATTTCATCTAACTGTTTAGCAATTCTTTTACCTTCTTCGGTTAGCCTAATGGATTTTCTAGGCTCCCATTTAATTAGACCTTTATTTCTTAACTTTTCTAACATTCCTGTAACTGAGGCAGGCTCAACTTGAAGACTCTCTGCTATTTCTTTATTTGTAACCCATCCACCTTTTTTAGTCCGTGAGATTGAGTGAATTTCATCTAAATATCTCTGGTAGCTTTCAGGGATATCTGAAATTTTTGAAATATCTTTTAGACTTTTTTTCGCCATCGCTGAATTATAAAATTTTGAGTATTATGATATAAAAACTTTTTATTCTTTCAAGATTGTTAACAAAAAATATTCTTAAAAGTCTTTCTAATTTAACTTATTTTTCCTTTGTTCTTATAGGTTTTATATTATAAATGTTCTTAATATGAATATAATTTATTAAAATTTTTAATTTGTTGAATAAATGATAAAAAATTTTCCCGGAATATTATTTTTGATTGTAGGTAACTCCGGATCTGGAAAAGATTCTATTATATCGGGATTAACTAAAAAATATCCTTCAAACTTGATACAAATTTATGTTCCGAAAAGATTTATTACAAGACCTCCATCTGAGTTTGAAAAAAATATTTCGATAACTACTCAGGAATTCAGAGAAATGGATAAGAATGGAAAGTTTGCATTAAAATGGCATATTTATGAATTAGACTATGGAATTCCAATAGAAATAGATGATTACCTTAAAAATAGACACCCGGTTATAATCAATGTTAGCCGTACAATAGTAAAAGAAGCAAGAGAAAAATATGAAAATATTAAGGTGATTTTTATCGAGGTTCCATTTGAAATCACTTATAAAAGGATAAAAGATCGAAAAAGAGAAAGTAAAGATTTGTTAAAAGAAAGAATTGAACGGGCGAGAACATACCAAAAATTTCCCGAAGCTGATTTTATAGTTGATAATTCCGGGCATTTAGATGATGCTGTTAATCAATGTCTTAACTATCTATTAAAAGTTATATTTGAGAAAGAATAAGCGAAAAATTGAATAAAATTTTTTTAGAAATAAACATTAAAATTTATTATTAGTAAAATCAAACGTGGCTCGGTATGTATAGTGGGTAGAGTTTTTGTTCATTAAGCCACAACGCCCAATATTATGAGCTTTTGTTAAGATAATTACTAATGCTTTTATCTATTTTTTTTTAAATACTTACAATTCATTCTTTATTAAAATATTAAAAAAAGTAATTGTGATACTATTTGAGTGAATATGGTAGTGATTGGGATAATGGTGAGGACTTTTATGAAACAAATAAAGAAAGGGATGAAGATAAGAATGAGGAAATTAAATCGGAAGAAATAAATGAGGATCGGGATCCATATAAAGAAACTGAAGATCCACTTGAAGAATATAATTATTTTGACCCAATTAAAGAAACTGTTGATCCTTTTGAAGAATATAATGATTTTGATCCAAATGAAGAAACCGAAGATCCTTTTGAAGAATATAACAATTTTAACCCAAATGAAGAAATTGAAGATCCTTTTGTAGAATATGAAGATTTTGATCCTGATGAAGATACTGAAGATCCTTTTACAGAATATAAAGATTGGAGTCCTGAACAAGAGTTCAAAAATGAAACTTCGGAGGGAGTTTATCAAGAGGACATGTCAGAATTTAAAAAAATAGATACAGAACAAGAAATCAAAAATGGAAATAAATCTACTATAAAAAATTTCAATGAGTATTTGAGAGAAAATCTATATAAAAACAAACAACTAGGATTAAGTGAAAAATCTAAAATTATTAAACTGACTCAGAATGAAAGTCTGACTGAAGAAGAAATGAAAGAATTAGAATTAATTCTGAACAAATTTTCTACAGAAGAATTAGAACGATATAAAAGCAAATATAATAAAGATCTTTCGATGTTTGTTGATGAAAATGATGGGAACCTTGATAATTTAAAAGATTTCAAGGATGATATTGAGGATAATGATATAGACAAAAAATTTCTAGAAGGAATTGATGATAACCTAGATGATCATGAGATTGAAAAAGATTTCGTGGAAGGAATAGAGGATAAGTTATGTAGAAAATATGATATGAATAAGGATTTCTTGGAAGCAATTGACGAAGAACATTATGATTATGACATAGATAAAGATTATATAAAATATGTAGAAGATACAATAAATCAATATAATAATGATCAAGATTTTACAAAAGGATTTGAAGAAGTAGATAAACATGATATTAATAATAAATTTATAAAAGGAAGAGAAAAAGAAGACTTTGAAATAATTGAGGAACGGGAAATTTTATATGATAAAGAAAAGGATTATTTGGAAAGTATAGATAAAGAAAATCTAGTTGATTATTTCTTCCAAAAAGATATTGAACTGCGAAAAAACGAATTTGATAATGTTGATGAAGATATTAAAATTCAAGTAAAACCTAGTCAGAAAATAAAAGTTAAAGAGATTGATGAAAATGTGATAATTAAATCATTCCCTAAAAAATCCAGAAATATTATTTGTGAAGAGATGTATAGAAATTTAGACGAGAATAAAAGTATTTCAAATTCCAAAATAGTAGATACACTAATTAAAGATTTAAAAGATAATAAATCACACCAGAAGTGGATAAATAAATTACCAGCGGATGAATTAAAAGAATTAAGGAATAAATTGGCTAAGAATAATATTAATAATGAATTTGAAGGTAGTTTATTAAAATATTTTCATGAACTTACTAATTTAGTAAAAGATATAAAAAATTTAAATAAGCAAAATCAACGTATTAACTTTTCAGAACTAAGTCGTAATTTAATCAAGCAAAGGAGAGGATTAAATTTAACAAAAAGAGGTTTAGAAGAAGCTATTTCTGGAGTTTATAACCATTTTAAAAATATTTTTGATGATTTCAACCTTGAACGTGCTAAAAGAAAGGCTAAATTAGGGACTGAATCAGAAAAGGAATCAATAAGATGCCTAAGGAAAGAATATAAATTATTAAATGAGATGTATGATGGTCTTTATGGAGGAAAATGTTCAAATCCTAATTGTCACACAGATTTTAAGCGATTACCTGCTTTTGATCTCCATCATGAAGATTCTAAGATTAAGACTACTATTTGGACTGAAATTATGCATAAAAAATATGATGAGATAAAAAATAACTTAGAGTCTCAAAAAGTAAAACCTATTTGTAAAAATTGTCATTTATCTGATAATGCTAAAATCTTCAATGATTTTAAAGATACAATTTTGAAGAAAGATTTATTTACCTATTCAAGTAATGATATTGATAAAATTATAAATTTAAAAATAGATAAGTTTATTAAAGAAAATAATACAAATTATACGGCTGCCTCACTTAAATATGAGGTAAAGAGATGGATTAAAAAACGATCTGTTATAGAACAAGTTTTTAATGGAAAGTGTATTTCATGTGGAGAGTATCGACTTCCATCTTTACAAACACACCATACTAATCAAGATCTTAAAGTTCATAAATGGGGTAATATTTCTCGTAAATGGAATATTAAAGAATTAATCAATGAATTTATAATCGAAGAAGAATGTGTTTGCTTATGTGGAAATTGCCATGCTATGATAAATACAAAAAATTTTGAAAATAACATTGAAGAAATACTTGGAGAAAAATATCTTCAAGAAGTGAAAGCAGATTATAATAAGATTAATAGTGCCATCATAAAACATACAGACAGAATTAAAAAAATCAAAAAAGGTATAATTAAATTAATAGTTAAGGACCACCTTAATGAAAATTAGCCTTATTTATTTAGATTTAATTTTCATGATGTAAAGAAGAAAATTTTTTTAATATTATTTATTAGATTTTATTAGCAAATTTTAAAAAAAGTGGCTCGGTTCGTATAGTGGTTAGTATTGGGGACTGTGAATCCCTAGAAGTGTGAGAATAATCTTACAACTGGGGAAAGACGGGTTCAAACGCAAAAAAATATATTATTTGCGGGACAATTCCCGTACCGAGCCCTCTTATTATAATCATGTTGGATTTTTACAAACATTAGAGCCTATGAGATAATTTTGAATTTAGAAAAAGATAAACTGAGAAACCTTCCAGGATGGGAAAAAATTGCACCAATACCAGTATGTATGGGAGGCGATTACCGTGGTTTAACGTTCTGTTGTAAACCAGGTTGTTCATTAACATTTGTTTTTAAATGTAGAAGAGATGAAAAATTGAGTGAGCTTGGCCTTAGTGCTGAAGAATTTATTAACATTAAGGAAGAATTCTCGAAAGAAAACAATTGGGATTCAGAATTAGTATGTTTCGGTTCACTCTCTTATTGTTGTATGAGACGAAATGGTTGTTCAAGAAGAGATATTGCGTTATTGGAAAGATGTCCTAATATGGATTTAGAGGATATCATGAAAATATACTTTCAAAAAAAAAGAGAATTATCCAAGAGAATATTAGAATGTATTAAAAACGATGAAGGTAAAAAGAGAGTTAAACCATTTTTAGACTTATTTTAATAATTGTTTATCCATAAGTTTTTTTATCAACTCTTATATAAAAGTAAATATAGAAAATGATAGTGTCTATTACTCATGAATTAGATCTTGATGGATTAGGTTCTCAAGCAATAATAAAAAGATATTTTAATAAAACTCTTAAAAATAATAATAGTGAAATTATTCTTCATTATGCTCATTATTCAAATTTTATAGAAAAAATAAAAGAAATTCTGGGAGCTAAGACACTTCCAGATCAGCTAATTATATCAGATATTGGTTTTAATGACGATTTTAAAAAACTTTTTTCGCTTTTTAAGCAATATAAAGAGAAATCTCATAAAATCCTCTGGTTTGACCATCATTTAATAGACAAAGATAACGTAGAAGAATTGAAGAAAATACTTGATTTATATCTAAATGATCCAAAAAGATGCAGTGCCGAAATAACCCAAGATTATTATTTACCAGATGATTCTATTGCTAACAAAATAGCAAAATATTCGAGAGACATAGATTTCCACACAAAAAAATACTCAATTGCATCCAATCTTCAATCGATTATTGCTTACAACAGAGGATATGAATCAGATGAGGTTAAAAAAAAAATTGTTGATTTAATGTCCAATGGGATTTTTGAAAATGATTGGTATAATGAACAATTAATAAATATAAAAAAATGGGAAAATGCACAATCCAATTTTGCTTTGGACCATATAAAATTAATAGAAATTGAGGAATTTGGAACAATAGCAATTACTTTTGCAGAAATAGGTGGTGGAAAATTAACATCTATTCTTGAAGAAAATTATCCTGCTGCAAAAGTATTCATTGGAATTGATGTTAGATATAATGAAATAACTTTACATAGCAATTATATTAATTGTAGAGAATTAGCTAGATATTTTAAAGGGGGAGGTCACAAAAATAGAGCTGGATTTAAATATGAAACCATTTTTATAAAAGAGAATGAAATAAACCAAATTTTTATTCGAGCATTAAAAGAGAAAATTCTAAAATATCGAATTTAAAACATTTATTCTCTATATGATTAACATATTGTAAAAGCAAGTAAAGCTATTGATATTCGTTTTTGTCAGATGAAAAATAGGAAATTTTATATAGCACTAATTTTTCCATTTAAATAAGATTAAGATGATTCTTGAACAAGTTATGCCTCATTCTCATCGTGATGATATATATATTAACGAAATAATAACTCCTCACAATGAGATTACACAAAGCGACAAACAAATGGTGAATCGGATTCTTTTAAAAGAAGTCGCTAGGAAAGAGGCAGAAATGTCAAATTAGAACTTAGGTTTTTTTACAAGATATTTAAAAAAAAAAAATAATTATAGTTTTAGTTAATTTTTGTACAAATTAATGGAACTACATAACCTAAAATAAAGGTTGCGAACGCATATCGCGCAAATCTATAAATAACGCTATCGATTTTTATTAGATATTCAAATGGCAAGAAGACAACCAGCAAAATTATTATACCAAGGACTATATTAATTAATTTCTTTTTGTTTGTTAGTTGTGAGGGATCATATTTAACATACTCTTGCTCCAATAGATATCCTAGACCAAAACCTAATAATGCCCCTCCAACTTGAGCAAATGCTCCAGCATCTCTATAAAGGAGGGGAGGTGTAACTAATCCTAAGCCAGCATTAGGAAATAATAAGGTTCCAATCAGAAATAACAAAATTGAAACTGTTACCGTTAATATTATCTTGGTAATTAAGTTTAATTTATTGAACTGCTCAGAGAGAAATGGTTCTAAATAGATATATAATAAAAGAATTCCGACGCCTATTAAAAACCCTCCCACTACATCTTGTAAATCATGGACTCCGATTATCATCCTCGAAATAGCAACAAGAAAAACTATACCAGAGAGAATAACTGGAACAATTGGAACTTGTATATATTTATATTCGTCCTTAAACTCATTAGCTAAATATTCATAAAAACAAAAAGCATTTTGAGTATGCCCTGACGGGAATCCAAATTTTGGCTCGATTAAACCGTGTTCTTCCGTGAGATCAATATTAGTATCCGGTCTAGGATCTTTAAATATTCCTTTGAGCGTTTGGTTAAGATATTGGGAGAATAACAGAATTACAACTGAACGTTTTGCTAAACTCTTGCTGTATGCTAAATAGATGATAGATGCGATTATTATATAGGTGATAGGTTCACCGAGGTATGTTACTACTTTAAATATGGTTCTGACAGTAGAACTTTCCCCATAAAAGGCTTCATTGAAACCGGTGAAATATAATATTATTCCAATTATTAATATAGCTAAAGATGTAATTCCTATAATCAATAAAGCTCTTTTTGATAAAAACTCCTTTTTTTCAGACATTTTTAAAACCAATTTAAAATTGATTAAAATCTTATGTGTTAAAGAAATTAATAAAGATTTGTACAAAATTATTAAAATTGATTTAAATTATTCTTAAAAAGGGGTAACTTACATTATTGATGAAAAATTATACTAAAGAAGATTTATTTAATCAATTTTAATATCTGTTTGTTTATCAGCAATCTTTTTCAATTTCACTTCTAATATTCCATTTGTATACCTAGCTCGCGCATAATCTGAATTGATTGATGAAGGTAACTTAACTACTTTATAATAATTCCTGCCTTTATCCTTGGATTTCGTAGATATTGTTAACTCACGTGGATCAGCTTTTAATTCAATTTCATCTTTTGTAACTCCAGGCATTTCGCAAATAACGATTATCTGATCACCTTCTTCATTAACTTCAGTCATTGGTTCTCTGACCTTTTTAACTTCTGGTTCTCCAGAATATGGTTTTGCTTTAATATTGCCGAAGGAATCTATAGTTGGTTTACCATCTTTACCAATATTTATATTAAATCCATACATGAAGGGAAATCCGAACTTGGATTTATTCTTCATGAATTCTTTCGTAATATCTTCAGGCGAGAGATTTCGAAATTCAGAAGGTAGATTATTCTTAATTTTTTCAAAAATTTCTTTAAATAGGCGTCGAAAATCTTTAGATTTAAATAGTTTATTTGGATCTAGTAAAAATTTATTAGGATCACTAAAAAACTTATTTGGATCATTAAAATATTTAAAAAAATCAAAAGGGTCCCCTTTTTCCTCATCTTCATCTTCTTCGTCATCTCTATTTTTTTTAGGCATTTTTATTTCCCTCTAAAATGTTAATGAATTCTAAGATATCAATTAAATTTAATAAGCTAAATTTTTAATTAATTATTATAGTAGCTATAAACTAAATAGCTTATATTCTAGAAAAAATTGTTTAGACTAATAAATCTATTCCCATTAAAAACTTAGTTATCAAAAAGTAAAATGTGGAGAGGAAATTAAATGTATTCTGAATTAAGTGATGATGATAAAAATATGTATTTAGATGTGTTGCGAGAGGCCCCAATACTACCATTTTCTAATTTTGTAAGCCGTGGTGATATTCCTGATAAAGTAGATATCTCACGTCCTCATGCTTATATTGATAGAGAAGTTTATAGACTCGTGCAACAAACTTATAGGGATAGATCTAGTAGATTAATTCCAATATTAGGATCTGCTGGAACTGGAAAAACTCATGCATATCACTCATTCAAAGATAAAGAGCGTGAAAATAGAAGAAAACTTGAGGACGCTGATGAGTCAGTAGAAATTGATGCAAGTAAAATTGTCACTTCTGCCGATTGGACTATTGTATATGTCCCCAGCCCACCAGCAAGTATTCGCGTTCTACTCCATGTGTATACTTGTATACTAGAAGAGATGGGAGCTGAATTACTTGATATTGTTTCTGGAAAATTAATGAGAAAATGGGGTGGAACCAAGAAGGGTCTTTTCCAAAAACCTAAAATTGATGAAGTTATTCAAAAAGGTATTAGAGAATTTCCAGGAGTATTCGCTGATTGTGTAAAAGCATTAGTTACTTATCAATTGGATAAAAACAAAAAGCCTTTAGCAGAACGATGGCTTCTTGGGGAGGACCTAGAAGCTGAGGAATTAAGCGAACTAGGAATTAACTCGATAGTCGAGGAAGATGATGTTTGCTTAGCCCTCATTAAGATAATAACAGAGAATTTGGATAAAGTTCTTATCCTTTATTTTGATGAAATTGAATCACCTTATAGAATGTTGGGGGAAGCTGCTGAAAGGAAATTTCTCGAAATTTTAAAAAGATTATATAATGAAGTTAAAGGATTAGTAATCTCAATTGCAGTGTTAAAAGAAATCTGGCCACGGATCATTGAAATTGCAGACGCTCCGTTAAGATCCAGAATGGAACCTGAACAAGATTTAAAACCGTTTAGTTTAAATGATCTAAAAATCTTTTTCTCAAAATCTATGGAAGCATTCTGGGATGATAATAATTTAAATCCTCCTTTATATCCGTTATTTCCATTGAATGAGAAATTAATCGAAATGATATATGAGAAAACACTAGGAAATCCTAGAAATTCTATTAAACTTTGTAGAAGATTTATTGATAAAGTAGTTATGGAAGAAATGACAGTTGACGAGTTGTTGGAAGTTGGGGCTGAGATTGTTGCAGGCCCTAGACCTCAAGCGGAAATCGAAGAGGAGGTTATTGATTTTTCCAAACCGAGAGAAGTTATCAAGAAGACTATTGAAGATATTTTAGCAGAGGAAGAATATTCAATTGATGTAAATCCTCAATCTGTTGCTGGTGCCACATTAAAATGCATAAGTATGGTAGGAGAAGAAAAAGGAAAAAAATTTAAAACCCAAATGGAATTTAAATTCAAGCTTGGAAAAAGAGCGCAAACTCTAGCTGCGTTAATTGAAGCTGAAGGTAAAAAGTGGGGTTTAGAGATTCCATCGATTAAAACTTTTGAGAGAAGTGCAGGAGTAGCAGGTTATTATGCTGCTAAAAGACTTAAAGATGCAATTGGAGAAAAGGCAATTGATAAAGCGATCTTAATTGTACCTCAGGGAACTGGAGGTGCCAAATACGATATGATTTTAAAGGATAATCCAGATATCCATAAAGTGGAGTTAAATAATGATATTGGAGAAAGATTAATTGCGGATGCGTTAAAATATCCAACAAAAGAGGGTTGGGAGATATGTACAATTATTTTCAAAGATATAGGAGAATACCAACCTCCTCCAGTTGAAGAAACGCCATCTAATGAAAAAACAATTGAATAAATTTCAAATTTTTTTTATAAGTTCTCTTATCTTATCATCTAAGTCATTCAGTTCTTTTGTTAATCGAGAAGCTCTTTGAGTATAATTTTTCAATTTCGTTAATATATCAATCAGTCCATGATCTTCAAATGCATGCGATATTTCGATCAATCTATCTATTGGTTCAATGAAATTATTATACATAAATAATTGAGAGTTGTCTAAACCATTAGAAATTTTTTCTATTTCCTTGTAAAGATTCTCACGTTCTTTTATTAAATCAGGAAAGAAACCTACTTGTTCTCCTTTATTTTCTAAGAATGAAGCAATTTCGTCTTCTTGTATGATATCAGCTAATTCGGCTGCTTTTAAAAAACTTTTTTTTGCTTTTCTATAAAATTTTTCATTTAATAATTGCTCTGCAAGTTTTACTTCGGCTGCGAGTTTTTTAGGAATTTCTTCTCCCAAATCTATCAATTCGCGTGCTTCAGATAGTTTTCCATCATCAAGCATTTTCTTAGTTCTCTCATTAATAGTTTCTTTTATAATTTTTGGTTCTTTTAGTTTCTGTATTAAGCTTAGAATTGAATTTAATGCATTCTGTAGAAATTCATTCATCTTTTTTTTATCATCAGTAAAATTTTGAACAGTTTTTGCCTCGATATTTTCAAATATGCTTTTCAGAGAGACTAGATCTTCTCCCTCTTGTAAAATAAAGCTTAGATAAAGATTATCTTTGTTTATCGATTCAGCACTAATTTTTTTTGAAAAATATCGATTATCTTCTTTACGGATTGTTATATCTACCAATTCTTTTTTAACATGTTTATCAGTAAATTCTTTTAAAATAGCCGGAGGCATTTTATCATCTTGTTTTAAATAATATTCAGCTAAAATGTTTGGTCCAAATGATTTATCAATTTCATATAAAATTATTGCTCTTGGCATATTATCAAATCTCTGATAATTTGTATTTTCTATTTATTCTAATATTATAGATTTAATAAGCTTTCGATTTTAAATTTTTATTTGATCTAAATAATAAAGTTATTATTTAAGAAAATACCTTTTGGAAAATATATTTGCGATAATTAGGTTTAAAAGAAAATTACTTTATTTAAAAACAAATTTTTATCTTTTATATGTCAATGTTTCATCTTTTATTTGTTTTAGATGAAGTTCTTTTTTATTGAGAGCATATGAAGGATATTTCTCTTCAAAAATTTTATCAATATCTTCAAGCGGTAAATCAGCATGAACTCCTCTATCAGTAAGATATTCTCCGAACTGATTACCCTCTTTATCAAATTCAGGAAAAACCGCATCATTTTCACCATCAAATTCAACCATAGGGAGAAACTTTCCTTTTACAGCAGTTTGAGGATCAAAAGAAGGTGTTAACTTTACCCATTTTTCGTTCAAATAGAATTCACTATAACCATGTACGTACATTACATTAGTTCCCATAAAATCAATAACTTTTTGCGAAATTAAGTGATTAATTAGATCTACCAAATGGATACGTGCTGGGATTCCTATAGCTCTAGCAAAAGATGATAAAAGAATGGATTTTGAGACGCAGAAACCATTCATTCGTCGCAGAGTTACACTCGCTCTAAAATTAGCTCTTACATTTGGCACATATGTTAACATATTATACTTAATTTCATCCCTTACCCAATAAAATAGAGCAATAGCTTTTTCTTTATTTGTTGTTAGACCATTAGTAATTTCAAAAGCTTTTCTACTTACTGATATTTTATTAAAATCAAAAAAATCAGTAGGTTGTAAATAAATACTATAATCCTCCATAAATAGTAAAAAAAAGGGGAATTCTTAAAGATTTTTTTAATTGATTATAAATACTATACTATTTTTTATTAAGGGTTTTAATCCCTTTTTCAAATACATATTTATAATATTGCTTTCTTATAATTCGATCCATCTCATCATAAGGAAGTTCAGCAAATACTCCTCTATCTTTAATATATTCAACAAAAAGGTTACCCTCAGGGTCATATTTTGAAAGAATACCATTGTTTATTCCGTCAAATTCAACAAGAGGCAAAAAACCGGCTCTAGAAGCGGTAACTTTATCAAATACTGGTGTTGCTTTTATCCATTTTTTATCGAGATAGATTTCGCTATAACCGTGATAATAAAATATGTTTGTTCCTAATAAGTCAATTACTTCTTGCGGCACTTTATTATTTCTAATATCTGCTAAATGAACTTGAGCAGGAATTCCAACAGCTCTAGCAAAGGATGATAATAAAACGGCTTTTGAAACACAGAATCCATTACCTCGACGCAAAGTAACACTTGCTTTGAAGTTTGCCTTAATCATATAAAAAGCACTCATATTATACTTTATTTCATCTCTTACCCAATAAAATAGTGCAATCGCTTTTTCTTTTTCAGTTTTTAAACCTTTAGTAATCTCAAAAGCTTTTCTGTTTACTGATTTTTTATTAAAATCTAAAAATTCAGTTGGTTGCAGATAAATATTAATATCTTCCATGACTATGAAAAAAATTAATTATTTTAGAAGATTTCCCTTTAAATTATTTAAAAATAAATTTATAACAATAAATTTATATAATTCAATTATTAGTTTAAAATCGAGATTACGAACCATAAATTCGTGAAAGCTATTGATTGGCCTACTGCTTATACGTTTTGATCCTCTTTTTGGACCCAGTATCTTTTTAAAAGCGCCAAAAGCATTAGATGATGAACTGATACAAGATATTCCCTCATTAATAGAACTGCCAACAAAAGGAGTGTTTATTCACATATTCAAAGAAATTAAAACAGCAAATTTATTCTTTAAACAACCTAACAAATTTGCCCGAGGAGGATATGAAAGCTTTTTAATAACTATTCTTACAGAAATCAAAACTGAAATAAGTTTAATGCTTGCAAATAAACTTCTTGAAGGGTTTGCTCACTATCTTATAAATCTTGAGGATGCATACCTAGCCTTCGATTATGAACCTAAAGATCACAAAGCAGATCCTATTAAACTAAAAGAAATTGAGAACTTCTTTTTTTCTTATTTTGAGTCTATTAAACCCGCAATTAAGACTTTAGAAATGGCAGAGCATAGATATCAAGCTTTATTTCAGGCAGCTAGGGACGCAATCTTCATAGTAAATCGCGATACAGGAGTTGTAGTTGATGTTAATTTAGAAGCAGAAAAATTAGTTGAAAAAACAAGAGAAGAAATTGTTGGCGTTGAAGCATTAGAACTTGATTTATTCGATGAGGGATTAGTCGATCCAAATATGGTTAAACATTTAATTGGTCAACCTCCACCAATTATTTCAAGGATAAAAAAATCAACTGGTACGCAGTTATATCTTGAAGTTAGTATAAATGAGATTCAATTGGAAGAGGAATTTTTTACTCAATATTTATTTCATGATTTTACAGATTTATATTCAATAGAGGATAAACTTAAAGAACATGCTAAGAAAATTGCTACATTGAATAAATTTATAAGCATTGCCAATCAATCAACAGATTTATCTAATTTATTAAATAAAACAACAGATTCAATCGTAGAATTCTTAGATCTTATAGGATGTTGTATCTATCTTGTAAACAGAAGCCTTAACATCGCTACAATTAACGCACATAAAGGACTTCCACAATTTTTTTTTGAAATGAATAATAATCTTGAAATTAATAAAAGTCCTTATGAGATTGTTTTTACACAAGGAGTAGCTCTTTTCAATGAAAATTTTCCTGAATTTATTAAACAGTTTTTCAAGGGGATCGAATCTGTTTCTGGTGCTGTAATCCCATTATTTTCGAAATTTGAAATAATCGGTTCAATTAATATGATTTTAAAAGATCATACACCATTATCTGTAGAGGATATGGAGTTAATTATCTCAATTGGTTTGGAAATAGGGGCAGCAATAGAAAAAATAAAAAGTCAAGAAGATTTAAGACAAACCGAAGCGAAAAATGCAATTCTTCTCAAGCATATTCCTTTCTCGATTTTTCGAATATCTATTGATGGTATCATACAAGATGCTCAACTAGATAAAAAAATAGGGAAAGTATTTGAAATAACTACATCCACCGAAAATTTCATCGGAAGGAGTATATATGATATATTACCAAAAGAAATTGCTGAAGAAGTGTTAGTTAACGTAGAAAAAGCCCTCGAAATGAAAGTATCAACTGAAATGAAGTTCACGTTACCATTTAAAGAAAACCAGATAATTTTTCGTTCTGATATTGTACCAATTGGAAAAGATATGGTTTTAGCATTTCTACAAAATCTAACCAGAACGTGGTAATTACTTTAAAACCTTTCTTAATTTTTCAGCTTTATTTTGAAATTCAATTGCAAGCGAATCATCTCCAAGTTCAAGACAGATATTACTAATTTTATCGAATAACTCTAATGTTTCTTGAAATTCTCCTTGTTCTAAAGCATTTTGTATTTTTTCCATCAGAACATCTCTTTCAAATATAGGTTTAAGTAACGGTGATACTTTCGCATCCATATCTAATAGGTCGGCAATTATCCGAATCATTTTTGCTCGATTGTTTGGTTCAATAGCTATGAAAGAATATGTTTTTTGTCCCATTATCCTTTCAATATCTTCAATGATCATCGCTTTTGGTAGATCTTGTTTATTAGCAATAACTGCCAAACGAGCATAAGGAACTTCCTTATTTACTAATTCGAAAAAATATATGCTTTTTTCAAGATTTTCAAGTGTTGAATCTGTCATTAAGAGTACGGCATCTGATCCTCTTATAAATTTTTCCCATAGAAAATCAAATTGATCCTGCCCGGCAAAATCCCATAAGTAGAAATGTAATTTTCCAATTTTAATGGTTGCGACTTCACCTGTAATAGTAGGAATATGTTGTGTAGGAATTTCTTCTGATTTTATAAGTTTAGTAGTGGTGGTTTTTCCAACTCCTGAAAATCCTACAATTGATATCTTGGGTTTTAGATTTCGATGAATTGTATCAACTATAGGATTTAAAACATCGGTTAATATTGTAACATTGTTATTATTGATGCTATCACCATAAAAATCTAAAAATTCTTTCTTAAAGTTATTTAATTGGGGTTTGATACTTTTAAATTCGTCACCTAGTCCAGTTACAAAAAGGAAAATTAAGTTTAAACTTTTTTCTACTATATATGAAAGTTTATATTCAAAGAATTCATACGACCTAATGTCCTCACCAAATTTCAAAAAGGCAGCTTTCTTAATATTTAAATAGACATTTGTAAAGAGAGAATCGTCTAACCCTTTAGCATAATTCCTTTGATATATTATATTATCGTTTAAAATTATATAAACTTGGCGTAGCATGTTTATAATCTAAAAAATTTTTCAACTAATTATAATATTGACTTAATTCTTCCTTTATTTTATTTATCAATTTATTTAAATCATTCTCTTCTACGGTCTCTGAGAAAAATGTTATATTTTTAAAATTTGAATGGTAATTGCTAATATCCTCTCCTAACATATATAATATTTTAGAACCTGCATTTATAAACCTGCTTTTAGAAATAATTTCTTCTGATGATGTGCTTGATCTGTGAATAACTTCATATAAATAATAAAGAGTACTCGCATCAAAATCAGGAGAAGAAACTTGAATAACAAGGTTATTATTATGATTAGAAACAACACAAATTGTTTTAGATAAACCATTCATGGTTTTTTTAATAATTTCCTTTAGATTTGAAGTATCTTTTGAATAATTACTGAATATATCTGAAAGTGCATTATAAACAGTATATATTAAGTTAGGATGTAAACTGGTGAAATAAATCGATAATTCCTCAGGTAGATTTAATTGTTTGATTACTTGCCGTCTAATCAAGGCAAGCATACTGCCGATCTTCTTATGAATTAGAAGATCAATTTTATGAAGAAATAATATAAGTTTCGCATCAATTTCTTGCTTTTTTTTAATTTCATAAATTTTTTGAATATCATCAATAATATCTTGAGAATTTGCGATCCAAGTGGGATAATCGAAGATATATATAATTGCACTGGTATCTCCAAATGTTAAAATCTGTTTTTGTTCATCTTCCAATAATAAAGGAAGCGACTGACCAGGACTGTCCAAGAGACTAATTTTTAGATCCATAAAATTATGTACAGAATACTTAATTCCTATTGTTGCTTCAAGAGGGAACATTATTAATTCATTTGGATCTTGTCCTTCAAAAATAACTTTTTTAATAGTTGTTTTACCTACTTCTGGCTTGCCAACTAACGCAATACGTTTAGTTACCATAAGTCTACATTTTATTTCTATAATTTAATTTTTTGATAGGATAATAAGTACTTTTTATAATCAAATAAAAAACTATATATTTAAACTTGAGTAAAACGATACAATTAACTTAATAGATAAATTTTGAATTCCCATAGAAGTAAAGCTATGTAGAAATAAGAATTTTTAATAAATTAAATAAAATAATAAAATACATTTAAATTTTTGACGCTATTAAATCAATGATATCAATGATTTGAATCTTTTCTTGGATCTCAGTTCCACTATCTTTATAAGCATCTGTTAAATTGCCAATACAGAAAGGACAACTAGTTGTCAGTATATCTGCTCCGGCTTCGATTGCCTCATTTATCCTTTCTTTTGAAATTTCAAGGGCTAATTCAGGAAATTGGCTTTTTACACCACCACCTGCTCCACAACACCATGCATTTTTTCTATTTCTTTTCATCTCAACAAGTTCAATTCCTGGGATTTTAGAGATTACTTGACGAGGAATTTCATAAAGATCCATATGCCGCCCGAGATGGCAAGGATCATGATATGTTACCCTTACTTTCTCACCTTCTTCTGATTTAAACGGAATTTCATTATTATTTAACATTTCTATTAAAATTTCGGTAATATGTTTTACTTCGAAAGGTAATTCTTCACCTAATAATTCAGGATAATCCTTTTTCCAAGTTCGATAACATCCCGCACAAGCTGTAAATACAATTTTTGCATATGTTTTCTTAAGGTCTTCTATATTATGCTTCATTATGTCTAAAGCAGATTTTTCATCCCCAATACGTAATGCAATTGAACCACAACAACTTTCATGTTTCGACATTGCAATCTCTTTTCCAGTAGATTGAAAAATTTTAACCATATTTTTTAATGTATCTATCTGTCTTAAAGGCATAGTACATCCACCAAAAAACGCAATCTCACCTGTCTCTTTAATATTTGGGAGGTCTTTTGCCCATTCTACTTTTTTATCATTACTTTCTCCGTAGGGATTCATCATTTCGTCATTTTTCATATATTCAATTAGTTTTGCATGTTTTTCTAGTGGAGCAAATCCCGCTTCAACAAGATCTTTTCTTAATGCATTCCATACTTCTACATGATCAATCCATTTCGCAGTATTACAAATGATATATTCATTTTGAGTCTGATGGCATACTTCTGTACAATTACCGCATTCAGAACATTGATAAACGAACTCAGCTAAATTCTTACTTAAATCTAATTTTTCTTCTAAAATGCTTTTAAGAACATTCATTCTTCCACGAGAGAAATAAATTTCAAATGCTTCTTCTCCTAAAGCTTCCTTTATAGGGCAAGTTAAATATCTTCCCACAGCAGGTCTTATAGCATAACCGCAATCTCCACAATTCATGCAGGACATAATAGCTTTCCACTGACTTTTTAGATTTTCTAATTTACTCATTTTTTTAATCCCCCCAAAAATTAAATTTACCTCTAGATAAAATCATATTTGGATCAAGTACCTTCTTTATTGATTTCATAAAATTATAATATTCCGATGAATATGCCCCAATGTCAACCATATGGCGAGAGCCAATATCTCCAAGCATATAATATTGCACTCCGTGTTTTGCTACTCTTTCTATCATGGACTTCCATAGTTTAAGATTGAGTACATTAAAGTCTTCTCGTATTTTACCATCATAATAACTCGTAAAGGTAACTAATCCACATGTTACTTCCACACTATTACCATCTACTAATAAGATTGGTCCGCTCCCAGTTATAGGTCTGAAACCGGTAACATCTATAAATTTTTGCATATCTTCTGAATGTTCTATATCCCATTGGTCAAGATCCTGTAAGAGATTAGGATAGCCATTAATAGGTGTAAAACATTCTGTGACTATTGCTTCTAAACCAGGAAGTAAACCCCACATATTATGATATAATTGCCAATGTCCTTGCTCTGCATAATGCCATTTAGCAATATTGCCATCCGAAATCTCCGGACCTAAATCTTCTGCTTTTTTGCTTAAAAAGATGTTATCTAATTGTTTAGTTTTTTCCTCTAATTCTGCTTCTGAATTTGCTTCAATAGTATAAAAAACAACACCTCTTTTTTTCTTCAATTTTTCCCACATAGGATATATCCCTTGTTCACAGCCGATCCTTACGACAAGATCCATTATATACATAGCATCGTAAACATCAATTCCTTTTTGTCTTATTTCTGTTAAAATTTGTGCAGACACTTCATTTGCCCTTCGAGGCATTGCAAAAGTCTTATAAGTAGCAAAGGGAGGTCGTGGAAATACCTGTAATGAAATTTTAGTTTTTACTCCATATATCCCATTGTCACCACAGAAAAGTCCTGCCAAATCAGGCCCATTACCATACCTGATAAATGGAAATTTAGTAAAAATATTTGTTTGGGAACCAGTATTAATAATTTCTCCGGTTGGCAAAACTACTTCCATTGAAACCACTTGATTAGTACATGCACCATACTTAGCACCTCCACCACCTCCTACTGAATGATGGGAAACCCCCCCACCAATTGAAGCTGCCATTCCAGAACCAGGCCCCATACAGCCAGTGTAGTATCCAAATTTAGCCAACCACTCATTTAGTTTACCCCATGAAATCCCTGCTTCTGCTGTAACAATAAGATTATCCTCATCCAAATCAAGAACATTATTCATTCTTTTCGTATCTAAAACAATACCACAATCTCCAATTGGCTTAGCACCGCCAAATTCGCCAGCTCCTCCACCTCGAGGGATAACAGGAATATTTTCTTCGTTTGCTACTTTGAGAATTTCGGAAATTTCTTGTGCATCCTTGGGACGAATGACAATCTCGGGAACACCTTGTAAAACGATATCAACAGTTCTCGAATAAGCATGACGAACATAAATATCATTCGATATATAATTTTTAGTAACAATTTTTTCTAATTTTTGATACATATCTGACATAATTGTATTTTCATATCCACTTTTTATTAGAATAATTTATAATAGAGACAATAAATTACTTAAATATATTCCAATTTAAAGTAAGGTTAGATATTCAAAAGGAAAACGTAAATCTAAAAAATTATGGAGCTAAAGGTGTAAGAAATTTATTATCGAGGATACATATTAATTCGCCTAAAAGCAATTGGTACAGAATGGAAAGTCGTTGAAAAATTGACTAATTTAAAATCTACTGAACAAGACGAAGATTGGAAAATCACATACGCAACTCCAATTTATGGAGGTTGGGATGTAATGGTTGAGTGTTCTTTTTCTAAGTTAAGAGATATAGATAGAATTGTTACTTTTTGTAGAGTTGATAAAGATTTATCCCAATGGATAGAAGAAACAACCACACTTATGGGCTCCAAAAATGATTATCCTGGTTAAATTCATTTTTTGTTGATTTTGATAAAATTTAGGTTTAAGATATTTTGATTAAAGCAAGAAAGTACATTATTCTTATCAGCTTATTAATTATTTTAACCATTCCGATTGTTTTTGGAGTTTATCTCGAATATTTCACAGTAAAGGAATTAAATTGGTTTGTAATCCTTATTTTTATAACAGGTTTAATAGTACTTTTATTTCTGGGTAAAATTATGGAAATTTTTGGTTATAACAATGAGAGTATCGAAGTCATTAGAAAACAAGATGTTATCAATGCTTTTATTAATAGAAATAATAGAATAATCATTTGGTTTTTCTTTCCAATAATTATAATTATAGAAGAATTAGTTTTTAGGTATTATAGTATTGGAATTTTAGTTCACATATTAGATTTAGAATCAGTTGCAGCTATATTCATTTCAAGCTTGATTTTTTCTTTATTTCATATTCACATCTGGTTTCGTTATAAAAATTTAACGATTCTTTTAATCAACCTTGGATATCCTTTTTTAATGGGATTATATATTAGCTATATATTTTTAAAATTAGGGATTATACCTTGCATATTAATTCATTATTCTATAGCTCTCTTTTCGTACTATAACATTTATAGAAGATATTTCAAATAAAAAGAATAAAAAAAATTAGAAAATAATAAAAAATTTCCTTATTTTCTTAGAGCCTTTTTATCTACTTTACCTATGGAAGTTAACGGTAATTCCTTGAGAATTTCGATAAATTTTGGCACTTTATATTTGGCTAGGTTCTCTTGAGCAAATTTAAGTATATCTGCTTTAATTTCTTCAGATGCTTCATATCCCTCTTTTAATAACACATATAATTTAACTAATTCGGAGCCGGGACGATCAGGATCAGGAATACCTACTGATGAACAGAGTTCAATTGCAGGATGTTTATTCATTTTATCATCTACTTCAACACTAAAAACTTTAAAACCACTAACGTTTATCATATCTTTTGTACGATCAACTATAGTAATATAGCCATCATCGTCCATTACACCTACATCTCCAGAATAAAACCACCCATTTTGAAGTGCATGTTCAGTTTCCTTAGGCTTATTCCAATATCCCTTAAATATTTGGGGTCCTCTAATCGCGATTTCACCCGGTTCTCCTAAAGGAACTTCTCTACTTCTGTCTGAAACATCAACTATTTTTAGTTCGGTATTAGGGAATGGAATACCTACAGTTCCTATTTTTTTCTTTCCAAGATATGGATTCATTGTAACTCCTGGAGATGCTTCTGTCATTCCATAAGCTTCCACAACCTTTTCTTTTCCAACTACATTCTCAAACTCATTTATACTTTCTGTTGGAAAAGGTGCTGCTCCAGAGATATAAGCATTAACAGAACTTAAATCTAATTTCTTGAATCTTCTATTCTTTAAAAGCATAAGGTATAGGGTTGGAACATTATAAAAAAGAGATAGTTTTCCTTCATTTTCTTTAATTTTGCTAACCATATAATTTGAATCTCTTGGATCTGGAACTAAAATTTGCATAGCACCTTGAGAAACTGTTTGTAGGCAAAATTGCAACCCAGCTAAGTGAAAGAAAGGGAATCCAGAAATATAGACATCATTACCTGGATTGGTACCAGGTTCAAACCAATGATTAACAATTTGAATCATTGAGATTAAATTTCCATGTGTCAATATCGCTCCTTTTGGAGGACCCGTTGTTCCACCTGTATATTGAAGTAATAGTATATCATCCGGTTCTATTTTAACATCGGGAGATTTATCACTTGCATATTTTTCAATTATTTCCTTATACGTAAAATATTTTAATCCTTTGACTGGTTCAACTTTACCAACTGGAATTTTTCCGATTTTAATTAGCTGTTCTTTCATAGCTGGTTCCAAATCTAAAACATCGGCAACATTTGTCGTTATTACAATTTCAACATTAGTTTCTCCAATTTCAAGAGCTTCTCTGACTTTTTCTTCGTAGAATGAATCTAAAGTTATTAAAGCTTTAGCACCGCAATCTTTTAGTTGATATATTATTTCATTAGGTTGTAAAAGAAAATTCATTCCTGAAACAGCACATCCAGCATAAAAGGTTCCAAATAATGCTACAATAAACTGGGGAAGATTTGGTAAATTTATAACAACTCGATCACCTTTTTTCAATCCATTCTCAACAAGGAAGTTAGCAAAACTGTTAACATATTCTTCAGTCTCCTCAAATGTTGCCCGAGAACCTTGAAAATCGAAACAAAGACTCTTTGGATATTGTTTAACACTTCGTCTCATCATTTCAGCTAAGGAATATATTTCTATATCTATCTCTGGTTTTGCATGAGGATCGTAAGATTTTAGCCAAATTTTTTCTGAATATGGATTATTTTCGATATGTTTTTCCATCATTTTTAATCAATTTCAAAAATTTTTTCATTCAAATTAACAAAATTCAATAATATCATTATTGATAATACGATATTTAAAATTAATTCTCAATTTTGATGACGAGTATTATAAACTATTAATATATAACAATCCCTGTTGATTCAAAATCATTGACTTGTATTGAATAAAAAAGTATTAAAATTATAAATAATAGAATATTTCTAATTAAATTAATTAATATCGAGTTGAAATTAATGTCTGATGATGCTTACAGAAAATTGAGAGAGTTTTTGGATCAATTTCCTTTAGGTTACCCCAAAACCTCATCGGGCGTTGAATTAAGGATTTTAAAAAGACTTTTTACAGAGGAGGAAGCCATAATTGCAGTTTATCTGACTCCAATCCCAGAGGAAACTGCCAAAATCGCTAGCAAAATTGGGATTGAGGAAAAAAAACTAGAACAAATCCTAGAATCGATGTCTAAAAAAGGATTAATTTTCCGAACTCGACGAGATAATAAAACAACATTTAATTCTGTACCGTTCATGATTGGATTGTATGAATACTCTGTCAATAAAATTGATAAAGAACTTGCTAAATACTATAAAGAATATTATGATACCGCTTATCTTGATGAAATGGGGGCCAGCAACATACCAGGATTTAAAGTAATTCCAATTGAAGAAACTATCGAAACAGATACAATCCTATATCCATATCATAAGTTAAAGGAAAGCATCAAGAAGGCTAGGAAAATTGCGGTATACGATTGCATCTGCCGTAAAGAAGCCAGATTAAATGGAGAAGGATGTAATCATCCAATTGAGACATGTCTTAGCTTCGGAATAGCCGCAGAATATTATATTGAAAATGGTTTCGGCCGGGAAATATCCGCTGATGAAGCAATAAGAATCATTGAAGAAGCAGACAAAGCTGGTTTAGTTCATGCAGGAGCTAATTCTAAACATCTATCGAATATATGTAATTGTTGTCCCTGTTGCTGTGCATCAATGAAGGGGATTACACAAAAGGGACTTGATAAACATAAATTCATGAATGCAATGTTTGAATCTATTATTGATGAAGAAATTTGCATTGGATGTGAAACTTGTGTTGATCGTTGTCCAGTAGGAGCGATAACCTTAGAAGATGTTGCTACTATATCAAGAGATAAATGTCTGGGATGTGGATTATGTGCTAGTGTATGTTCTGAAGATGCCATAACCATACATTTAAGAGAGGATGGTGAGGAACCTTTTGATAGGGTAATCGAGATGTTAAGGGCGATTTTGGATGGTAAAAGAAAGAGTTCTAAATGAGATTTGTCCATTCTAAATCTTTTTAAAAATTAAAAATTTCTTAGTACCTCTTATATAATAAAATACAATTCACTCCTTATTTTAAGATAAAACGCTCTTGATTTAATATAATGAGTAAAGTTGGCATAGCAACGCTTCCGTTACATAATAGTAGAGCACCACAATGGCTACTGAAGCGAATGGTATTATTAGGTAAACCAATTTTTAGAATTATATACGATATGGAAGGATCAGATGGTATTATCAGACGATTGTCTGATACATATTGGTTCCAAGGATTAGCTTGTATTTTAGGGTTTGATTGGCATTCAAGTGGTTGTACTACAGTATTAAGTGGTGTATTAAAACAAATTCTTAATCCTCAAGAACATGGTTTAATAGTAGCTGGGGGAAAAGGTAAAAATTCTACAAAAGTGAAGGAACATCTACAACAAAAAGCAAATGAATTGGATTTTTGCGATGATAACATTGAATCTTTAGTGGAAACTAGTCGCTTAGTAGCAAAAATTGATAATGCGGCAATTCAGGACGGATTTGATTTATATCATCATTTAATGATTGTTTCTGAAAATAATTGGGGGATTATTCAACAAGGTCTTGATGGAAAAATTAGGAAAGGACGACGATATCATTGGCTTTCTGAAGGTGTGGTTAGTTATCTTGATGATCCTCATAATGATATAAGTTCTGAAGTTGTTAAAGATAATGTATTAAATATGGTGTCTAGGGAAAGTAAAAAGTGTAGAAAAATATCATTAGATCTCATTCAAGAAGGCTCAAATAGAATAAAACGATACCTTAGTAAATTAAAAGATAGGAATCAGACAAATCTAGATGATTTTATTAATCCAAAAGAATCAATAGAATTAATAGAAATTCCACATTTGGATATGCCAATTCCATTTACTTTAAAATGGGATAGTGTTAAAATGGCGAGAGAGCTAGCCGTTAATGATTATATTGAGTTGTTAAAGATTCAAGGATTAGGTCCAGGGATGATAAGAGCTTTAGCACTAATATCCGAATTCATTTGGGGTGAATCTCCAAGTTGGAAAGATCCTGCGAAATATGCTTATACTGTTGGAGGTAAAGACGGAATTCCATATCCGGTTAATCTTCAACGGATGGAAAAATGTGCGGAGATTTTAGACCATATAATTGATCAGGCTCATCTAAATAATAAGGAAAAAATTAACGCTTTAAAAAGATTACATAAATACACACAGAGAAAGGATCTCGTATAATTAAAAAAAGAATAAAAAAAATTATTGGCTCTCGATACTCATTTGGTAATCTTGAGTTTTCTTATTTCCACAATGAATACAGTAAGCAACTCCTCTTTCTGATAACGTTTGAAGCATTGAATCTGAAAATCTATTACCACATTCACTACAATAAGCAACTTCGGGTCGGACAATTTGTTCGCTTTTTTGAATTGGAACAATTGGTTCTTCCTCTTGTTTAACTTGAGGTTGTACTTGTTGTTCTTGTGCAGGAGCGCAACATGGATTAGGTCTAGGTTTCCCTGAAATCGCGTAATATAATCCTTCGAATGCTTTATAAAAGAGAAGACCAATTCCTTTCAAAA
>CAZBNW010000015.1:0-19254 GCA_964493385.1 uncultured archaeon
GAATTGAACTGTATGAATTTCGAGAAGCATTTCCAGTACTTTCAACTCCTTCTTTGCCTGCGGTAAAACTATTATGCAATAAACCACTTTTAAGAAATTTTCCCTTTTCAAAGATCTTTTTGTTTTTACATGGAACTCCTTCGCCATCAAAGACCGAGGATCCTGCCATGCCTGCAATCAATCCATTATCTTCAATATTCAAATATTTCGAACCCAAAGTTTCACCTCTTTTATCAACAAGAAAACTTCTTTTATATTGAAAAGTTTCTCCATTCACAGCTGAAGCAATTGGACTTAATATTAAGCTTATTGTGCCTTTTGGAGTTAAGATAATTGGTACTTTCATATTTTTAACCTTTTTTCTATTAAGATTTCTCTTAGCATCATCTAGAGCATTTTTTACTATTCTTTCTGCGTTCAAATTCTTTAAAAGCCTTTCAGTTTGCCATTCATAACCAAATGAAGTTTCTTTACTTAATTTATCTTTAATAATAATATGTGAAGATATGGAGCAATTTGTCTCTTTATCTGAGATCTCTAATCCATTTGAATTGAAAATAAAAGTTTTTGAATAATTCGAAATAAAATTCGCAGATTGAGAAATAGCCATTTCGTCCTTTTCGCAGATTTTAACTAAATCTTTAACATATTCTAAAGAATCTTCTAATTGTAAGTTTTTTAAATCTTTATCATATAAATCGTTCACAACAGGGTAGTTTTTGTAGGAAAATGGTAAATTTTTAAAATCAGGATTATAAGTTCCTACGTTCATCATTTTAATGGCATTATTGGTAATGTATTCAATCGATTTTTTTTCTAATTTATTGGTAAAAGCGAATCCGAGTGAACCTTTATCATTAATAACTCTGATTGAAACTCCATTATCTTCTCCAATTTCGCTGTTTTTTAATGAATTTTCCTCAATCTCAATATTAATATATTTATTTTGCCCGAAGAAAATTTCTGCGCATTTTACCTGTGAATTTTTATTATTAATTAGACTTAAACCAAACTTTGCTAAGGCGAAAATATCTGGATTATCCAATCAGTTCAACCCTCCTACAGTTATGTTTTCTATTCGAATATAAGGACCGCCATCACACACTCTAATACTCTGCCCTCCTTTTACACACGATCCATCCGAATAATTATATGTATGCTGATCCCCAATGGCAGTTATTTTATTAAGAATTTCAAGTGTCATTCCAGAAATAGCAACATCCCTCATTAAATGTTTCTTCTTTCCATTTTCAATTTGATAAGAGAGTTTGCATTTAAACTGGAAATTTCCGGTTGTAGGGTCAGTGTAGCCATACTGGAAATCCTCGCACAGAATTCCATTTTTAACATCCTCAATCATCTCTTCAAGATTCCAGTCTCTTGGTTCTAAGTATGTAAAGCCCATTCTCACTTGAGGTCTTGATGAACTTGAGGATGCTCTTCCATGACCATTTGGGACCTCATCCATTCGAGAAGAAGTTTCTAAACTATGTAAATAGTTTTTAAAAATCCCATTTTCTACAATGACAGTTTTTTGAGAAGGTATTCCTTCATCATCTACGAAATAACAACCAAACAATTCGTAAGGTAAGTTAAACTTTTTACTTTGATTCATAGTCGGATTATCAATAATATTAACTTCCTCTATGGCAATTTTTTCACCTCTTCTTCCTTCTAATATACTTTCCTTATTCAAAACATGGTCTGCCTCACATGCATGTCCAAAAGCTTCATGAATGAATGTGCCGGTTAGTTTTGGATCCATAATGATTGTGAATTTACCTCCAATTGGTGATTTTGCTTTCAACAAGTTTACTGCTTCTTTTGCTGTTTTTGAGCTTAATAATTTGGCTTTTTCAGTTTCTGATATCTCATATCCTCCAATTCCTGCTACTGAATTGACAGCCCTCTGTAGAACACCATTTTCTTGGGCGTATGCTAAACTGAATAATCGTAAAAAGGATAAATCTTGAAAAATATTGCTCTCAAAAGAATTTAGGAATAGACTCTGGGTATGTCCATCGAGGTATAGAGTATGAGTGTTTTTTATTTTTGACGAATATTCTGATGCTATTTTCTCATGATCTTTGACAAGTTTTATTTTCTCGTCAACATCAATCTCCCCTAAGTTTTTCTTGCCAATAATTTTAAAATTTTGAATCAATGGATCCCTTTCAATAATCTTAAACTTGTTTTTACTCAAGGATTCTGAGAGTTTTGCTAATTTTATTGATTTTTGAAATCCATCTTTAATAGATTCTCTATTTAGATCTTTTAAAACACAAAAGCCCCATCCCCCGTTAAAGAAAGTTCTGATTCCACATTCAATAATCTCGTAAGAAGATATTTCTTTACTTCTTTGATCAGTAAAGTCTAAATTAGTGCCATGATTTACACCAGCTCTAATATCCCAATATTCAGCCTTATTTTTGGCAATCTGATGTAATTCGGTAATTAACTTTTCATCTATTTCTTTTAACTCATCCGGAATTTCCATACGTTTTGTCTTTGTATATTTCTATTTCAATATATTAGTAAAGATTTAATGATTAATAGTATATCCTAAAAAAATTGTAGAAATCAAGTTTAAATACCTTTGTTTTTTATTTTCATTTTCTATAAAGCAAAGATAATTTTAAAAGAATTAAAATTTAAGCCTTATTTGTTAAATTTTATTTTTCAAATCTTTAATAATAACAATAGCATCTTTTACAGAGCATATTTTTGAAAACTTAGTTGAATTTTTGAATAAGAATGAACGATTACACTTCCAACATTTCTTTGATTTAATAATCCGTTTTGTATAATACCATTCCCCACAGCTACAGCATCTAAAAAAAAAGAATTTCTGCTTATTATTCATGCTGCTTATAATGATTGTAATATAACATTTAACATGTATTAGCCATAAAATTTTCTGATTTTTATATAGAAATATTTTAAGATTAATATCTTTAATAAAATAAGATATATTTTGGGACGAATCATTATTTTAATTAAGACTAAATAAAAAAAAGAGAAGAAATATGAATCATAAATTTATTCATCCAATAGAAACAAGATATCGGACTGATATGGCCTATTTTTTTACAGAAGAAAAAAAATTAGAAAATTGGATGAAAGTGGAGGGCGCATTAGCACAAGTCCATGCAGAATTAGGGAATATTCCTCTAAAGGCAGCTAATGAAATAAATAAAAAAGCAAATTTACGCTATGTTAAATTAGAAAGAGTAAAAGAAATTGATAAACAAATCCATCATGATTTAATGGCGATGGTTAAGGGCTTAGCAGAACAATGTGAAGGAGATGCAGGTAATTATGTTCATCTTGGGGCAACCAGTTATGATATTGAAGATACGGCAACTGCTCTACAATTAAAAGAAGCTTTAAATTACCTTCAAGATTCCCTTTTGGATTTATTAAAGATCTTGTTATCAATTTCAGAGGAAAAAAAAAATCTTATCTGTATTGGAAGGACACATGGTCAGCACGCGATTCCTACTACATATGGTATGAGATTCGGTGTATGGGCATATGAAGTAAATAGACATTTGGATAGGATTTCTGATATTATAAATCGAATATCTTTCGGTAAAATGTCTGGTGCAGTTGGAACAATGGCTAGTTTTGATGAAAAAGGGATAGAAATACAGAAGGCTGTAATGAATAAGCTTGAGTTGAATCCTGTGATTATTGCAAATCAAATTATACAGAGAGATAGACATGCCGAAGTTCTCTTTTTAACAGGTTTAATTGGCCAAACATTAGCTAAAATCGCAAGAGAAAACAGGATACTTCAGAGAAATGAAATTGCTGAAATGTTTGAACCTTTTAAAAAAGATCAAGTTGGTAGTTCAACGATGCCTCATAAAAGAAACCCTCATAAATCAGAAAGGATATGCAGTTTAGCTAGAATTTTAAAATCTAATGTGATAACAGCGTTGGATAACATTGTATTAGAGGATGAAAGAGATATTACGAATTCTGCATCAGAAAGAGTAATATTTGCTGAGAATTTCATATTTTTGGATTATATGATAAAACAATTAATTCAAAATCTAAAAGGGATTGAATTCAATGAAACTAAAATTGAAGAAAATCTTAATCTTACGAGGGGTGCATGTCTTACTGAAAAGGTTATGGTCCATTTAGTCAAGAGAGGAATAGGAAGACAAGAAGGTCATGAAATCTTAAGGCAAGCTTCAATAAAGGCTAGGGAAGAAAATTTATACATCAAAGATATTCTAATTGAAGACAACCAAATTAAAGAAAAATTTTCAAAAGAAGAATTAGAAGTGATTTTTGATCCTCACAAATATATTGGCCAAGCTGTTGAACAAGTTGATAATTTAGTTAAAGTCCTAAAGGATAAATACAAATTTTAAATCTTTAGAAAAATGGCTGAAAATAACGATATATATAGAAAATTAGGTGTATCATCTAAAAAGGAAGATGTTCATAAAGCATTAAAATCCATAGATAAAGGTTTATTTCCAGGAGCATTTTGTAAAATAATAGAAGACATAGATGACAGAGAGGATTATTGTTCCATCTTTCATTCTGATGGAGCTGGTACAAAAGCTAGTTTAGCCTATATGTATTATAGAGAAACGGGTGATATTTCAGTTTTTAAAGGTATTGTTAGGGATGCAATGGTTATGAATCTTGACGATTTTTTGTGTGTAGGTGCAACAGGAAATATTTTCTTTTCTAATAATCTTGGAAGAAATAGTCAATATATTAGAGGAGATATCGTTGGAACAATTATTAAAGAATATTATAATTATAGTAAAAGATTAACTTCTCTAGGCTTAAATGTAAAGTTATGTGGAGGTGAAACTGCCGATATTGGAGATTTAGTCAAAACTCTTGTAGTTGATGCTTCTGCTTTCACAACAATGAAAAAAGATGATGTTATTGATGCAAGCAATATTAAAACTGACGATGTTATAATAGGTTTAGCAAGTTATGGAAAAGCTTCTTATGAGGACGAATTCAACAGTGGTATTGGAAGCAATGGTTTAACTTTGGCTAGACATGGGATACTTTCACATGAGTATTATAAAAAATATCCAGAATGCTATAATCAAGATCTTAATGAGAAATATGTTTTTTTTGGTAAATATAAATTAACAGATATGATTGATGAGCTTAACTTAAACATCGGAAATGCATTATTATCACCTACAAGGACATATGCTCCTGTGATCATAGATGTTTTAAAGAAATATAGAAAAGAAATTCATGGAATTATCCATAATACAGGTGGAGGTCAAACTAAAATCCTAAATTTTGGAAAAAGCATTAAATTCATTAAAAATAATCTTTTCAGAGTTCCGAGGATATTTGAATTAATTCAAAGATCATCTGAAACTCAATGGAAAGAGATGTTCAGTGTTTTTAATATGGGACATAGGATGGAACTGTTATGTAACGAATCTTTAGCGTCAGAAATAATAAAAATCGCTAAAAAATATGATATAGATTCTAAGATAATCGGTAGTTGTGAAAAATCCCCAAGAAAAGGTAAAAACGTACTAGATATAAAATCAGAGTTTGGTTCTTTTACCTATAATTAGGGACCATCTGGAATGATATTCTCGATTGTGATGAGCTAATTCTAGTATCTTTGGAATATGAAATAAAAAAATTTATAATTTTTTGATTCTATAATTTTTTATTCAAATCAATTAATATACGTGATAACAAATGGTAAAACTGGGTCAAAATAGAAAGAAACAGATTGCTCTAAAAAGAATACGGTTTTTTTATCAAGAAGTAGCGTGGGGATTTATTATAGTATTTGTATTTTTATTAATACCATTATTCATAGTTCCACTAATAGTGGATGAAAGTTCTCCCCTTTATGGTATACTTACTTATTCACTAAGAGCAATAATTATATTTATTGGAATCCCATTAACATTCCCTCTTTCTAATTTAATATTTGAATCTCGAAAAAGGAATTTGATTATAGAAGAAGATATTTCACCAGCAATAGGGCACTTAAAATTATATAAAATGACCAAAAATAATTATAAATATCAAATTTTATATGGGATATTGATTTTTTTTTTAGTTTTATTACCAATAGATTTTTTCATAAACTTATTAATTCCAGAATTGATTAAATACCAAGGGGATACATTAGCTAATAAATCAACAGAGATCTATCTATCATTGGATAACTATTTTTTATTTCTAATTTCTCTAATAATAATCCAATTTTCAGTATCAGTTTCTGAAGAAACGATCTTTAGAGGCTTAATAACGAAAAGGGGTAGTGAACATTTTTTTAAAATGTCTGTCGTTATGATAGCTTCTCTATCCTGGGGATTACGTCATTTTGTTTATTTTCTTGATCCTATAAGTAGATTTTATCCATTTTGGTATCCATTAGTTTTTCTTTTACAAACATTTATAGTAGGAATTGTTCTTTCATTATTTATTTTAAGAAAAAAGTGGATTTTTCCTGTAATAATTGCCCATACATTAAATAATTTGATTTCTGGTCATGTTATTTGGATGTTAATACAAGGTATTGATTTTACAAGTATAATTCTTAATCTTTATTATCCACTGATTATTGTAGGATGTATATTGTTTGTTTGGTACTATTCTCAAATAAAGGAAAGTCTTTCAACGGGATTAAAAATGTTTAAAACATATTTCAAATTTGATAACACGAGTGAAGACACAAAAGGAGATACTATTTTTCGTGTTTTTTTTGATATTCTTATGGGATTTCTAATTTTCATAATAGGTTTTATGATTATGGTATAGAAGAGCGTTGTTTTTATGAAGTTGGGGATTATCTCTGATACACATATTACTAATAACAATGAAAAATATAAAGTAAATACATTAATTAACCAGCTTAAACAAGTATTCAAAGATATCGATGAGATTGTTCATGCTGGAGATGTATGCGAAGAATTCTTTTTAGAAGAGATCAAGGAAATTGCACCAACGAAATGCGTAAAAGGAAATCTTGATAATATTAATAATTTAGAAATTTTTACTAAATTCTCTATAGGGCGTTATAATATTGGAGTAATTCATTTACTGCCTGATAATGTTGAAGAATTTGCCAAAAAGCATGATTTACAAATTCTAATTTTTGGGCATACTCATCAACCTCTTATAAAAGGAACACATTTTAATGTGCTTCTTTTAAATCCAGGTTCTCCAACAAAACCAAAAGCTCCTCTCGAAAGACCAGGATTTATGAAACCTGTAGCAAGACCAAGTATAATTACTCTAAATATTGATGAAAATGATATTTTATCAACATTTATTATCAACTTAAAAATGTAAATAATCTCAGAAAGGTATTAAATGAAATGAAATTCATATTAAGTAAATAATACAATATTAGCACTTAATATAAAAACCACAGTGAATAATTTTAAATATTAATTAACTCATATTATTTATACAAGGAAATTTTATGTAAGAATATTGAATAAAAACACAATATAACAAACATTTTAATATTTTCATTTAAAATAATATTTAAATAATCATAATAGAGAGTGTGTAGATGTGGTAAGTAGGCTTGAACTTGTACTTAAAGAGCTTAATGAAAATGGTAATTTTCGAGCATCTCTTTTTGCAACATCGACAGGATTAGTTCTTGCATCACAAAAGGAAGAGAATATTGATGAACGCGTAGTTGCTGCCATGGGATCCTTATTGAGTGATTCAGCATATAAAGCTGCCGAGGAACTAGAACTTTCTGAAATCCAAAGTATGAAAATTAAGTATAAGGAAGATTTTATTATGATGAGAAATATTATTATGCCTGACAACAAAAATCAATTTCTTTTGGCAATTTTGGCAAAATCTCCTGAAAGTGAAGACGTGGAGCGCTATTTTGATCAACTCCTTGATTGGGCAGTTGAAAACTCCCAGGCGGATTTAGAAAAGCTTTCAAGTTTATAATCCTCTTCCTATTATTTTTTATTCTTTGTTTAGATTGGAGATTGCTTAAACTATAGAGTTATAAAAATCTATAACTTCATTACTCACTTGTTCTTCATAATTCCAATAAAAGTGATCTGCACCATCAATAATCTTACTCAATTTTGGAGCTAAATAATAGCTGTAATTTTCCTCAAATCTTTTATAGAGAGCAACTGTATCTTGATTACCTTGGATGAATAATTTTGGTTTATTAGATTGAGATAATTCTCTATATTTAGAACCCATAAAATCCCAAGGAAAAGATATGGAAATATAACCGATAACTTTATCTGAGTAATTTATAGCTGAACACCCAATTGCTGCGCCATAGGAATAACCACATATTATGATTCTCTGATGATTTTTCTCATTTATTAAAAAATCAATACAAGTTTTTACATCACTTAACTCACCTGGTCCACCAGAGTGATTTCCAGTCGATTTTCCAACACCTCTAAAATTAAACCTTAAACAAGTAATATCATTATTAATTAATTTATTAAAGACTCCAGAGACAACATTATTAAACATATTACCACCATATTGTGGATGCGGATGACAAATTATAACTGCTGGATTTTTTGGATAATTTTTTGATGGAAAATATTCGGCTTCTAGTTCTATCTCATTATTTCTAATAAATAATAATTCTCTTCTTACCATAATTTTAATTAATTTTTAATCTATAATAATAATACTATACAAAATTCTGCGAAATATGAGTTACAATAGGATCTTAATTGAAAAGAAAATAAAAGAGTTTTTACAAGAAGATTGTGTATTTATTGATGTTAGTTCCAAAATTATACCAGAGAATGCAAAAACCTCAGCAAAAATCATTGCCAAAAGTGATGGGTATATTTCAGGATTAGAAGAATTAGAAATTATATTCAATATTTTAAATATAGAGCCTAATTTTAAAAAAAAAGATGGAGAATCTGTTAATAATGGAGATATTGTAGTAGAATTAAAAGGGAATGTACGAGATATTTTACTAGGAGAAAGAGTAGGTCTTAATCTCATAACTCATATGAGTGCTATAACTTCCATAACAAAAAAATTTGTAGAGATCATAAATAATTCAGGGAAAAAAGTTAAAATAGCTTGTACTCGGAAGACCACACCAGGAATCCGCATATTTGAAAAAAAAGCAGTGGAACTAGGAGGAGGTGACACACATCGATTTTCTTTAGATGATATGATTTTGTTAAAAGACACTCATTTAAGATATTATAATGGAGATGTAGAAAAGCTTCTAAGGAACATAAAGGAGATAGTAAGTTTTACAAAAAAAATCGAAATTGAAGTAGAAAAAGTTGAAGATGTGTTAATTGCTGCTCAAAATGGAGCTGATATTATTATGTTGGATAATTTCACTGCTGATCAAGTGGAAGATGCAATTAATTTGTTAAAGAAACATAATCTTAGAGAAAAAGTAATTGTTGAGATTTCAGGTGGGATAACTACAGAGAATATTGTTGATTATTTGCTTTCAGAGCCTGATGTTATAAGTTCTGGATTAATTACTCAATTTCCTTCAGAGCAAGTTGATTTTTCACTTCGATTTAATTAGTTGTAATTCTTAATCAATAACAATTTCACGGATGGAACAAATTATATCTTTTATTTTAGCTAATTCTTTATAAAGATCTTTAATAGTTCCAAATTCGCCCACTAACAAGAGTAATTCAATTTTCTTTTCTGCAATACGCCAATCTGTTATTGATTTTATAATTTGATGATATCGAGAATATAATTCAGTTATTTGGTCAATAATTATTTCTTTAAAAGGATATACCAAACTGACAGTCATTAATTTATATCCCTCGAGATTTTCAAATTTTTCGTGTTTCTCAATGAAACCTACTATAGAATCCCTTAAAGCTTCGCTTTTAGAACTAAATCCAGTCAGGCTTCGAACTCTTTCGAATCTCTCTAATAAATCATTACTAACTTGTAAAGATATTATCGGCATTTTAACTCTTTAAAGTTTTTTTAAATATGACAAATAAATCATAAAACTTATTTATAAAATTAATTCTCCGATTTAATGATTTCGCAGAAGATAATTTAATTTTTATGGGACCTTCATAATTAATTTAACACTTTCTGCTTTTCATGTCGTTTTGTGTGTACGTCGAGGATAGTTTGCAAACAAACTCTCGAAAAGTTTTTGAAATCGATCAAGATGTTCTTTTGAAACAATTTTGGGTTCTCCTATTTGTAAAGCCCCCCAATACATTTTAGCAAGTTTTTCTGCCAATTCAGCAAATTTTACAGCATGGTCTAATGATTTTCCGCAAACAATAACACCATGATTAGCTAATAAAGCCGCATTTTTTATACCTAAAGCTTTAAGAGCAACTTCACCAATTTTTCCTGTGTGAGCTTCTCCAAATTCAGAAACATCGATAGGTCCACCTAAAAATATGAACATTTCTTCCATTATAATTGGAATGCCTTTTCTTACGATTGAGAGTATAGTTGCAAAAGTTGAGTGAGTATGAATTACTGCTTGAACTTTTGGTCTTGATTGATAGATGGCAATATGCATTTTTGTTTCTGTTGATGGCAATTTTCCACCACTTAAAGGAGTTCCATCAAAATTGAGATGTACAATTTCATCTTTTTTGAGTGTGTCGTATTGATTAAATGAAGGTGTGATAAATAATTCTTCCTTTTTACCATTTCTCACACTAACATTACCTTCTCCAGCTTCTACTAATCCTTTTGCGAAGATTTTTTTTGCTCCTTTAACAACTTCCATCCGTAGGTGATCTTCTTTATTTGATGCCATAAATTAAATAATTAAAATTCCATTAAAAATATATTTTGAAAATTATAGTCCTTAATTTTCAAATAAAAATCATATAATTTCTATTTATATTAATTCATGAAAGTCTTATTTTTTAAATATTATAAAAAAATATCAAATCTGTTAAATGAAAATTATAAATCAATTCTATTAACATTCATCATTAAATAATGAATCGTCTTATTTTTCACTGTGATCTTGATTGTTTTTTTGCCGCAGTTGAAATAAGAGATAATCCCCAATATAAAGGTAAACCTGTTATAATAGGGGCAGATCCAAAAGAAGGAAAAGGAAGAGGAGTAATATCAACTTGTAATTATGAAGCTAGAAAATATGGTTTACACTCTGCAATGCCAATATCTCAAGCCTACAGAAGATGTCCTCATGGGATTTATTTAAAACCAAATGGTGCAAAGTATCTAAAAGTATCTAAAGAAGTAATGGATATCCTTGAGAATTATAGTTTTGAATTCCAGAGAGTAGGGACAGATGAGGCATATCTAGAATTAACAGAAATCACTAAAGATTATGGGGAAGCCGAAAGAATTGCGAAAGAGATTCAAAAGGAAGTCTTTAAAAATGTAGGTGTTACAATCTCAATAGGTATTGCTCCTACCAAATCTTTAGCTAAAATTGCTTCTGATGAAAATAAGCCTAATGGTATTACTATTATAAACCCTGATACTATTACTAATTTTTTAAAAGATATGGATATTACTCGCATTCCGGGTATTGGTAAGAAATCTAAAGTATGTTTCTATAAAAAAGGAATTAAAAAAATCGGAGATATAATTGATACACCTTTACCTAAAATGATCGAGTTATTTGGAAAACATGGGAAGTGGATATGGAATGTCGCTAATGGTTTAGATAATCGTAAGGTGAAAGAGTTCAATGAAGAGAGGAAATCGATTAGTGCAGAAAGAACATTTTATAAGGACACCGATAACTTTAATGCAATTTTATCTAGATTTGAAGATATTAATAAAAGAATACATAAATCAGTAATAAAGCACCAGATAACTTATAAGACTATTACCTTAAAGATAAGATTTGAAGGTTTTCAGACTTACACTCGTTCGAAAACGCTTCCTTTTCATATTCAAGATGAAAAATATGTAATAAATATTATTTTAGAATTATTTAAAGAATTTTCAAATAATAAAAAGAAAGTTAGACTTGTAGGGATTAAATTATCAAACTTTGAAAGGAATCAAAAAGCTAAACAAACAAATCTTTTAAACTATGCGCTTATTTAATTTAATTAATTCTTTCAATTTAGATGGTTTCTTTTAATTAACTCTATAATTTTTTTTTGTATTATGCCATTTGAAGCAATAATTCCAGGTGCAGTCCACAGACATTTTTCTTTTTTAAATTTTAAACGTTTACCATTTAAGTCCGTTATATCTCCTCCTGCTTCTCTTACAATTAAGTCTCCTGGCATAAAATCCCATGTAAAGGAATGTGCCGTATCCAACGGTTTTATATAAAGGTCAGCACTCCCATCAGCGACCATGCAAAATTTTGCCATGCTGTCAATTTGAATGAAGTTTCTTATACCAATATTTTGTGCAAAATTCAAAACCCATGGTTTGTCATAATGTAATGAATGACATAACCGGATATTCTTTATATCTTCTCTTTGACTAACTTGAATCGGTTTAAGACCCTTATTATCATATGAAACTTTAGCTCTTTGACCTTCTTCTGCTGAAAAAATTGCTAATGATTTTTCATTATAATTTGGTACACCAATAGCACATATCTTTGGGAGGGAATTTATCATAAGTCCAATACCTACAGCATAAGATAATCCCTCTTGGTATCCTGCCGTACCATCAATAGGATCTACTGTCCATTGACGCTTAGAAGATTTACCTCGATATGCAATATTTTCTTTTATTAACTTTAATTTTTCTACTCCTAATTCATCAAAACATTGTTTTATCAGATTTTCTGCCTTGAGATCTATATAATCAATATTTTCTTCTTCTGCTATTATTTCATCATCTGGGAAGTAGTCATTTAACCTTGATACTATATATATTTGAGATGCAAAATCGGCTATTGTAACTGGTGATTGATCTGACTTTAAAAAGGATTCGAATCCTTTTTCTCTAAACCACTCTGTAATTTCTGTAGCCTTGCGAACTAATTCAACAGCTATTTTTAATTCCTTTTTAAATCTCAATATCAAATTCTTTATTCTTTTTTAAAAAAATAAAATTACGATATCAAATATAATTTCTTTTTCTCTAATTATTAGTTACAATTAGAAAATTTCAAAATTTCTAAAGTGGCTTTTGATTTACAAAGAAAAAAGCTACCGAATTATTGCTTTCATTTCAAAAAGATAATTTTCTAATGATGATGTAGGTTTACTTACAATATCCATGTGATCTGCCTTTTTTATTAACTCTGATTCAAAATTATATTCATTTAAAAGCCATAGTAGTTTATATAATTCGATTTTTTTCTTAAAATCTTTATCTACGGTATAAAATTTAGAATAGGCATCATAAAAAGAGCTATAAAATGAGGGATTATTCAAAGACTTCAGAATCCAATAATCAATTTTAATAAAGTCTTGAGCTCTGCTACCAACACTCCAATTATTAAAACCTACAATACCATTAATTTTTATAGCACCTAATTCATCTTTAACTATAATATTTTGGCTTTTAAAATCATTGTGTAAAAGAACATATTCAGTTTCATCGCCAATTAATGTCCTATTATCTTGATAGAAATCCCTAATTTCATCGCAGAACTCTATTTTATTTTTCTTTGCTTCTTGTATTTTTTCTTCTAATTCAGTTTCCAAATATTCTGGATAAGATATTTTTTTCTTTTTACCAATATTGTTAATATTATTGAAAAAAGAATCAAATTTTATCTTGTGTAAATTTCCTAAATGTTCACCTAAATTACTAAATAAATCCAGAAATTTTCTAGCATATAAGTTTTTCCCTTCATTGATATACTGGTTTATGAGTTGGAATAAAGGTTTTCCACGAATATATTCTTGCACAGAAAAAATATAAGGAACAGTTTCCTTAGTTTCATCATAGTAAATTAAATTACACACTGGAATTATAGGAAGTTTTTCTTTATCGAAAATATATGTACCTGTTTTTGTATTCACGATCTTTTTTACTATCTGTCTTAAATCAATGTCATTAGGGTTTAAACTTTTATCTAAAAATGGATATAAAAGCTTCTCCTTAACTAAATTTTCAAATTGGAAAAATTGACTTGTACGAAATCTGAATACCAATTGGCTATTTTCAAATTTTACTCTATAGAGTGTATTGGCATCAACAATATACGGACCTTTGATTTTTTTTACTTTACCTTGTTGAACTAAAACATCAATTTGTGAAAATCTATTAATAATATCCTCAAATTGGTAAAGGTCTTTTTTACCAATAAAATATAATTGATAGATTTGTTTACGGTTTAGTAAGTAATTCACAGTAGCCTCGATTCTTTCTTTACTTATGGGGTCAATTTGAGTTTGTAATTTTTCAGTAATCAAATTTATATCTTTATTAGTTTTTGATATTAAATCCTTGTATAAATGTAAAAAAGCATATTTTAAACCAATTATTTCTTTACCTCCATTGGTTTTGAAATCATAGATTTTAATTCTGATATCGTTTATTTGTTCCTGTAATTGTAAAAGTTCTAAGATATTGTCTTCTAATGCATAATTATATAGTTTTGAGCACATATTGACTAAATTACTGATACTTGAGACAATCCCGCTATATTTTCTCTGGTTTAATGGAATAAGTTGGAAAAATGTCTGATAATTTTCTTCCATCCCACAAAAAACGGAAAAATTGTTATTTAAATTTTGAATATAGGATTTACAGATTTTAATGTTATAATAAGAATCATTTAATCCTTTCAAATTAGGGTATTCCATTAAACTTTTTAGTAAATTTGGTTCGATCTCATTTCCAGCAAATTGAGGGGGATTATTTATCAAATAAATCTGATTTTTAGGGTTAATCGAACCCAAAATATTTTCAAAATAAGACTTTATAGTTTCTATTGATTTTTTTTCTAAAAGTGGAGGAGAGATCATAAAGTTTAGATCTTCAAATTTTTTTCCCAAATTTTCAATTTGATCTATTACTTTATCGATATGATCATCGTAGATACCAATAAGAATAGGAATTTTTTTCTGTGTAATTTCTAATACTAATTCTATAAGTTTTATCTTTTCTGTTATTGAAATTAAATTACCTTCACCAATACTTCCAAAAAGAAGAAGAGAATTTGCATCATTAGTAAGAATATGACGGATAAGGAGGGAATTTAAGTTATTAATGATTTCAAAATTTTTATTGTAAAAAGTAATAGCATCGCAAATAACACCGGTAATTTGTGGCATTCTAATCTCCTATTCAATAAACATGAAGCAAAATTGAATTTCTATTATATTTTATGAATAATATTCTTTTTATATTTATATGATTTCTGAAATTAAATTTCAATGGAAATAGACTTAAAATTTTATAATTCGCGTAATAATAATCACATATCAAATTTAAATAAATTTTATATAATAATTAAAGAAGGGATTAAAATTTTTTGTAATATTGATGGTGTAAACATTCCGCTAGTTTCTACGGGAACTTCTCCTTTTATTGGTGCCGGACAATTTGGATTTAAAGCATTTGAATGGCGTAGAAGATTTCTACATAATCCAGAAGCTATGCTGGAGATTTTAGAGGCTAGTTATTTAAATGGAGCATGTGGTATTGAAGTAATCCCCAATGGTAAAATTATGGAAGCTGCTCAGATGATGAGTGAAATGTATAGTGATTACGTAATAACAGGATCTACAAATCCGGATAAGGATCCTGGCATTGATGCATTAATTGAAATTGGAGCAAAATTAATATTCGTGCACGGTGTGATTTCTGATAATAAAGGAAAAGAATTGTTTAGACTTTTAGATGAAATCTCTGGTTATGGAATTATTCCAGGTATCGCAACCCATGATCCAATTCCAACAATTAGATATAGCGTAGAAAATTCTTTAAATGTAAGAGTATTTTTGATACCCTTTAATGTGAATGGATTTTTAATGGGAAACGCAAAAAATTTAGAAGAAATTGTTGATAATACTAAAAATTTTTATTTTATGGGTATGAAAACTCTTGCAGCAGGAGAAATTAAACCTAATTTTGCATTTCAATATATTGCCAATCATAATATATGTGCTGTAACGATTGGAATGGTTACCAAGCAACAAGCAGAGGAATCAACCAAAATTGCCTTAAAATTATTAAATAGTAAAAAAAAATGGAAGTAATTTTAGAAAGAAAAATATTTTAAATTTTTTTGGATTCTTTAAAGATTTCAAATATTTCCATTTCATAATCTACTGTATCTTCAGGTAATAAATTAGGGTCTTTAACAAGTTTTGCTAAGTAATAAATTTTTGCTCCTCTTTCAACATAATCTAAAACCGTTTTTGCCCCTTCTAGATGACTCCCACAACATAAATTTCCGTGGTTTGCGAGAAAAACAGCATTTTTTTCTTCTAAAGCATTAATAACTGTTTCCGCCAACTCATCTGAGCCAGCTTCTCCGTACTCCGCACATTGCACTTCTCCCCCAATATATGGTACTAATTCTTCCATAACTGGGGGTAAAGAGAGATTTAATGCACTCAATACGGTACTATAAATACTATGAGCGTGAATAATTGCGTTAACATCATCTCTTTCTTTATATATATTAAGATGCATGTATTTTTCGACAGAAGGATTTCTATCACCTTCAATGACTTTACCTTCCATATCGATGATAAGGATATCTTCTGGTTTCATTTCAGCGTAATTAACATTACTAGGTGTTATGAGGACTAATTCATTCTCATCATCTTTTACTCTTGCACTAACATTTCCAGCAGAGCCAATTACATGTTTCTCTTTTAATAAGATCTTGCAAAGATCGACAATCTCTTTTTTCAACTTATTTATTCTAACACTCGTGATTACTTTTTTTCCTGAAAGTACCTCTGGATTCATTATGTGATTTGGGTTTTTATTATCTAACCATAATTTAATATCATTTAAGAGCATCTCTGATTGACGCTCAATTATTTCATAAGTATCCCCTCCTATATGGGGAGAAACGATTGTAGTGTTGAATTTTAAAAATTCATTATCTTCATCAATAGGTTCTAATGGAAAAACATCTAGAGCAGCTCCAGCGATCTTTTTCTGTTTTAAGGCTTCTTCTAAGGTTTCATAATCAATCAAACTCCCTTTGGCGGTATTTATTAAGTAAGCAGTCTTTTTCATTGAATTAATGCGGTTTTCATTAATAAGATTATCATTTTCATCCGTTGCAGCTGCATGAATAGTTATAAAATCAGAATTCCTCACGAGAAAATCAATATCAACAATATCACCATATTCTTTAGCAATTTCATCAGGAACATATGGATCATAAATAAGACAATTAACACCAAAAGGTCTTAATCGATCTACTACTCTTCTCCCTATTTGACCTAAACCTATAATACCAACTGTTTTTCCTCCCAGTTCAGTACCTCTGAATTTTTCGAAATATCCTAACCAATCTTCAAAATCTACAACTTCAAAATCCTTAGAATGAAGGATTCTATCCACTTCTTGTACTTTACGAGCAAGCATTAAAATATAACATACTGTTAAATCAGCAACTGCATCAACATTTCTTAATGGAGTATTGAGGACAAGTAATCCTTTTTCTGTTGCAGCTTTAAGATTAACGTTGAATGGATCTCCCCTGCATGAAATGAGCAATTTTATATTAGTGAGTTCAAAAAATTCCTTTTTTTTAACATCATCAGTTTCAGTTATAAAAATATCCACTCCCTCTAGTTTTTTTGCTAATTCTTTTGCATCAAAATAAATCTCTCCAGTTTTAACCCATGGTTCATAGACAACTTCCATTAAACTTTTTAATTTATTTAGCACTTCTGGAGTTAAATTTGCAGTTACAAAAGCTTTCATAAACCTCACTTAATTTATCATTTATTAAATTAAATAAAATAGTATTTAGAACAATAAACTTTTTAGTTTGAGCAAATTGCGAATTTTTCCTTCAACGACTTTTATTTGACCAGAGCTATATGCTCTCACAGCACCAATCTCCTTATTAAATAAATCCATAAGAGTTTTTTCGGTTGCAAAATCAATTTTTACTGGTGCAGTATCATCTCCTGTATTATTTTTTACTTCAATTCCTTGATCTCCGTTTACTAAAATCATTATCTTACGTCCAGTATCTAAAAAAGCGATTTGAATTGGTTCATTATAGTTTGCTAGTTTTTTTCTAATTTTTTCAGTATTATTATATCTATCTTCAATATCTTTCAAACAACTCTGAATATCTTCAAATTTTGACATAATTTTAATACTTCCATTTTATTAATAATATTTATTTCTAATTGATAAATAAGTTTAACGAGATTTAAAGAATACCTTGAATTATTTTGATTTTATAATAACCAGTTTTAACTTCTTATAATTGATTATAGCTAATTACTAATGATTTTAAATAAGTATATTTTAATATTAAATAGGAGTATGAATAAAATCTAAGGAACTGTGTTCAATTGGATTTAAACGATCTTCTTATAGAATTTACTAATAAAGGGAGATACGAAGTCTTTAAAAGTATATATAAAGAAAACAAGAGACATAGTGAGTTAGAGAAAGAGTTAGATATCCCGGGTCCTGAGATTTCTCGAAATCTCAAAAGGTTAGTCAACAAAAACTTAATTTCAAAAACCATCGACAATGAATATGAAATTACGAGTGTTGGAAAAATCCTTTATGAAATTTTAAATATTTTTGAATCTACTTTAAATTTTGAAGAATTCTTAAATAATCATGATATTAGCTCAATTCCAATTGATTTACTTCTACAACTTGGTAAGCTGAAGACGGTTGACGTTAATAATCAAACAATGAAAAATATACAGAAATGGTCAGACTTAGTTAAAAATTCAGAAAAATTTATACTCGCAATTTCAGATCAGTTCCAAAATTCCATCCTACCTATTGTTGAAAGAAAAATCAACAACCAATCATTTATAATTAAAGTTCTTATAGAAAAAGCGATTCTAATGGATTCTGTAAAAATTGGAAAACAGTTTAAAGATCGTCATGCGTTTTATGATAAAATTGATGTTTTTCAAAACGTAAGAGTATTATCTCATATTGACATTTCACTTATAGCTTCTGATAAGGGTGCAATTTTATTTTTAAGTAGGGATGGAAAAATTGATTATAGTCAATGTCTAGTAGATAATAGCGAGGCATTTGCTAACTGGACTCGTGAACTTTTTAAGTGGTATTGGAAAAAGGGAAAAGATCTCGAGCCCTTTTTAAAAAAATAGAATAATAAAATCTAAAGATCGTCAATTTTGTTTTTTAGATTCTTCCATTGTGTGTAGA
>CAZBNW010000015.1:19354-34272 GCA_964493385.1 uncultured archaeon
AATAAAATCTAAAGATCGTCAATTTTGTTTTTTAGATTCTTCCATTGTGTGTAGATACTCTTATATTCTTCAGAAATTGATGCTTCGACATTGAAAGTCTCATACTTCATGAGTTCATTAATAATTTCTTTATAATTGGAATATTGTTTTAATCCTAATAAAGTAATAATAGCATTTCCTATAAATGCAGAATCCCTAACAAGTGGAACCATTATTTCTTTATTTAAAATATTTGTTAAAATTTCACAAAATTCTCTTGATTTTGACATACCCCCTGAACAAAATGTTTTTATTTCTGATTGGGTAAATTGATGAAGCGCTTGAAAATTTTCATAAATCCCAAAACAAATACTCTCAATAGCGCTTCGAGCAAAATTTTCTAATTTTGGTAATTCTTCTCCAATCATGCTAGGTGGTGGAAAAACAAAAACTCCTCTCTTTATTGATGTTTGATCTTTTAGTGCCATAAGTTCTGGACCCAAATATGCAAAAATCGAGCCTGCTCCAGGTTTATCTCTACTTAATAAATTATTCATAATTTCATTTGCATCCCTCTCAGAATCTGAAATAAACGCATCCTTGAACCAATCATAAACCCTTCCTGTACCTCCTGTATTAGCTTCAATTAACCATTTATCCTTAATCACGTGGCAATCTGTCCAAAAATTCAGATCAGGATCTATTATTGGTTTATTCACAACTAAATGTACCGGGGCAGTTGTTCCTAAACTAATTCCGATATTCCCCTCCTCAATTGCTCCCATACCTAATAAATTAGCTTGTGTATCACCGCATCCTTTTAATACAGGAACACTTTTTTGGTTTATGCCGAATTTCTTTATTAGATCTGACTTTAATTCTCCTACAATTGTGCCTGAATCGACAATTTCAGGAAGAATTTCAAATTTTATGTTAAAAGTTTCAATAATCTCCGAACTCCATTTTTTTTTACTAATATCAAAAAGTTGAGATTCTCCTATAGAAGTATAATCGGTAAAAAATTCTCCAGTAAACTTATAGACAATCCAATCATCTAGCATTAATACTTTGCCTATATTTTCATACTGGTCTTCTTCCTCTTCTTGAAACCATAACAAGCGAGCTAATGTAAACATTAACGATGGAGTATGGGCAGTTATCTTGAATAATTCTTCTTCCGAAAATTTATCTTCAATTAAATAAGCTGAATCAATACCTCTAATATCTGTGTTAGGTCCTCCATAAATCTCATTTCCTTGTTTATCTAAGAAAACTGTAGCCATTCTTTGACCGCATGAAGATATACCAATAATATTTTCGGGTTTATTTTCTTTTATTACAATTTTTATACCTAATTTCACTTTATTCCACATATCGTCCATATTAAATCGCTTAGCAAAACCATCAATATCCTCATCAATGATATCATATCCGTGAACTGAAACAGATTCTAACTCTAAACTATCAGAAATAATACCAACTTTAACTTTTTTAGAAGATATATCAATCGAGAGTATTTTATCTGAATTTCCCATATATTTATATCCCGTTATACCATTTTAAAATCTTAATTATTCATAAAAAAATGTAAAAGATGATTAAATAAAAGTAAACTTCTATGTAAGATACTTTCTAATAATTTCGCCACGCGGTTCTTTTTCCTCAAAAAGAATGGCTTGAAAAGAGTAAATTTTTGCACTTCTATCCTTCCAAGCATCACTATCTAGCCAAGCTTTTGAACATGTCTGAGAGAGAAAAGTTTCAGCGTCCCAATTTCTACTATGATCCACAGGTACTTGAGGAAGAAGTAGACCTCTCCTCATTCCTTTTTCAGCAATTAAACCATCTCTTCCAATAACAATTTTATCAAGATATTCTTTTGGATCACTTACTTCTAATAATTTAGGGGGGGTTAAAATTGATAATTCAATTACTATATTATCCATTTCTTCAAGCGAAACGGAAGGAAATCGCGGATCTTCTATAGCTGAACTGATTGATACCCTATGGATTACATCATATAATGAATAAGTGGGTTCAATATAACCTATACACCCTCTTAAGGGATTTCCAATAATATTATATTTATTTAATGTAATAAAAGCACCATACTTGTCTGAAAATCTTTCTTTTATTACTTCTGGGATAGGAATACGTCGATTATTTTTTAAAAAAAATTCAATATTTTCCCGAGCAAATTTTATTAACATTTTGCCTTCTTCTAAGTTAAATTCATCTTCATAAGACATAGTAGAGTTTCTAAAATCATTTTGTTTATGTATAATTATGCCGTTTACACATATATACTTTATAACATCCTCTTGATAATTTCTCCACTTGAAAGAGAATCATCCAAATTGATTTCATTTCCTCTTAGGAATACTTTCCAAATATGAACAGAAGTAGGATATTTTTCAAAGGGAGAAAATTTTGCTTTAGTTTTAAAATTCTGAGAATTTATTGTGTATTCTGGAACTTTATCAACAATAAATAAATCAGCATCATAACCCTCCTTAATAAAACCTTTATGCTTTAAATTAAACATGTTAGCAGGATTCTCTGATGTTGTTTTAACGAAATCTTCTAATGAAAGTTGGAAATTAAATACTTTATCAAGAATCACTAATGGATATGTTTCAAAACCTGAAAATCCGGATGGTGCTTTTAAATATTCTTGTGATTTTTCCTCTAATGTATGTGGTGCATGATCAGTTCCTATTAATTTTATACCTCCCTTTTTTAGTTCATTAAACAAAAATTTAGGATGTTCTTCTTCTCTTAATGGAGGTAATACCTTTCCAAAATTATCATTATTTAATATGATTTTATTAGATAAAAGCAGATGATGGGGTGTAACTTCAAAAGATATTTTAAAGTTGTTATTGAAAGTTGTTGCTTTTTTAATTGTAAGATAACTTTCAATACAACTTATATGACAAAAATGGATAATTGGATACTTTTTGGGATCTAAATGGTTATTATTAATGTGTTCTATATAATTTTCAATAGCAAATTTAACATATCTTTCTTCTGCTCTAACTGGATCTAACCTGTTATGAAGTTCTAAAACATTTAATAGTTTGCGATTAAATTCTCGATTAATTTGTGCTCTTTCTACTTCAGATAATGGATATGAAGCATGAATAAAGATTGGAATTTGGAATTTAGATGAAATATTATATAATTTTTGTAGATTTATTGAATCTTTCCAATTTATTTCATTTAAAGAATTAAGTGGGTAAATTTTAAACCCTATAACCCCTAAATTAACAATTTTCTTAATCTCATCTATATCTATTCCTTTAGGGACTCCCGCTATGAATCCAACGTCTACATAAATATTGTCTTCTGCTTTTTTCATCCATAATTTAATTTGTTCTGATGTAATTGCTGGAGGTTTTGTATTCGGCATATTAAACACTGTTGTAATTCCTGAAAAAGCAGCAGCTTTAGTTCCAGTTAAAAACGTTTCTTTTTCGCCTTGATCCATATCCCGTAAATGACAATGAATATCAATTATTCCCGGTAAAATTAATCTGTTTTGACAATCAATCTCTTTATTATCTTGATTTTTTTTATCTAATTTTTTTAAATCTTTTTCTTGAGGGTTAAATATAACTGTTCTTACAACGTCACGATCGATGAGTATGGCTCCTTTATGTACTAAACCTTCAGAATAAATTTTTGCGTTTTTTAAGATCATATTACTAATTTTTAGAGAATTCTTTGATGATCTTTTTGAAAATTAATATATAAAATTTTATTTTCTACGCCTTTAATTTTTGAAAGAGATATAAGTTCCATGTTTTTTACTTCTTTGAATAATTCAATTAAATTAGAATTTTCCCTTGATATAGCATATATCGGAATGATAAAAAGGTCTTTTTCCATGATTTCAATAGATTTTGTGTTTAAATTGAATTCCTCTGTGGTTTCCTCAACAGTTTGCAGGTTATCTATTATCAGTAAGTTTTTTCCCGTCATAATTGAAATAAAGAAGTCTATGAAAGAAAAATTATTAATAAATTTTCTGACAAAAATACCTGGCGTTGATCTTTTCCATTTATCATTTTCAGCAAAGAAACCTTTTTTTACGTTGCTCAAAGCTTTCTCTAAAAGTAATGCTTGAGATCTTTCATCAGGACCTAAATAACGTAATTCATTGCCTTGATATTTAATTAGAAAGTGCTCTTTTTGTAAATATAAATATAAAGTATTATGTTTTCTAATAGAATAAGATAAACAGAAAGTTTCTCTTATACAAGAACAAAGTCTATATACATCTAAAGGAGTTTTTCCTTGGTCAATATCTTTTTTAGAGTATATTGATATATTTTCTAATAATAATAAGAAATTAACCAAAATAATCAAATAAAATAATAATTATTAATTTTTTAAAATTTACCTAACTTTTTCATAAAATCAGCTGCGGCTTTACCACCAGGGATTCCAGGCATTCCAGGTATTCCTTTTCCTTTTTTCTGCATTTGAAGGAATCTCTTCATAAATTTCTTCATTTGATTATATTGATCTAGCATTTTATTTATTACTGAATATTCTACGCCTGACCCAATGGAAATTCTTCTTTTTCTAGTTTTTTTGATGATTTTTGGACTCTCTTTTTCTTCTTTTGTCATAGAACTAAGAACAACTTCCCATTTTGCAAGATTTGCTTCAGCATCCTCTTTTAAAGCGTCTGGAATATTCCCACCACCCATCATTGTTAATATTTGTTTAAATTTTCCTACTTTTTTAATACTCTTCAATTGTGAATATAAATCCTCGAGAGTAAATTTACCGTGAACCATTCTTCTTAAAGTTTCTGGTTCAACATCTACTTCCGCTTCTTGTACTTTTTGAACTAATGATTCTATATCTGGTATACCTAGTAGTGATCCTACAAATTTGGTTGGTTCGAATTCTTCAAAATCATCTATTTTTTCCCCAATACCAATGAATCTAATGCCCACATTTGCCGCGACACAGGCTGATAAAGCGCCACCACCTTTAGCAGTCCCATCCAATTTAGTAACTATTATTGAACCTAAATTAGTTGTCTGAGCAAATGCTTCAGCTTGGTTAAATGCTTGTTGGCCAAGAGATCCGTCTATAGTTAGAATTATTTCGTTTGGTTTTAATTTCTGTTCAAGAATTGCCATTTCTTTCATTAATTCTTTTTCTTCTTTATGTCTACCAGCAGTATCTGCGATTATTATATCAATTCCATCATTTATTGCTCTTTTAGTTTCTTGAATTGCAATTTTAATGGCATTTTTTTCATTAGGATTCCCGTAACATTTCACACCTACTTGTTCTGATAATTGTACTAATTGTTCATAAGCTCCAGGCCGCCAAGTATCAGTTGTCAATGTTGCAACATTATAACCTTTGCTTTTATAATATTTTGCAATTTTTGCTATTGTAGTAGTCTTTCCAGAGCCTTGGATCCCAACTAGTAAAATTACATTCTTTTTTCCAGGTTTTATTCGAATAGGAGCAGGTTTCCCTCCTAAAAGCTGAATAAGTTCATCATGCACTAATTTCATTACAAAATCTTTCCTTCTTGCCTTCTGAAGTTTAGTATTCATGGCTTCTTTCTTAATATTTTCTGTCATTTCGAATACAAGCTCCACGCGTACATCGCTAGAAAGCAATGCACGTTGAAGATCTTGAATTAGAGCGTTTATTGCATCTTTATCTACTGTTGGCAGCCGTCTGATTTTTCGAATTGCATTATCTAAAGATCTACCAAGCTTTTCTAAAACCATTAAATCCCAGCTTTAAATTTTTTAATGTATATTGAATAATTCTCAAAAACTAATATTTTTTTTTGAAAAAATATAATATATCATAAATTAAAAGAAATGTCAAAATTAAAAATATTGTGGATAAAAAATAAATAAAATAAGGTGTAAAAGTAATTGTCTATTAGAAGAACAGAGATACAAAAATTAAAAGCTGGTCAGTACATTATGGTTGATGAAGAACCATGTCAAATTAAAAGCACTGAAAGATCAAAAAGTGGGAAACATGGTCATGCTAAAGTAAGAGTTGTATGCGTTGGCATGTTTGATAAGAATAAACGTTCATTAACAATACCTTCAGGACATATGGTTGATGTTCCTGAAATTAACAAGGGTAATGCACAAATCAATTTCATAGAAGATGCATCAATCAATATAATGGATTTAGAGTCATATGAATCATTGGATGTAGATTGGCCGCAAGATGAAGATTCAAAGAAAAAACTAAAGGATCTTCAAGCTCATCCAGATAAAATATCAAATACTCAAGTAGAATATTGGCAATTAGCCGGAAAAACTCTAATAAATCGAGTATTCAGCAATTAATTAGGATGAAAAATTCTAAAAACAGTAATTTTATTTTTCAATTATGTATTATTTTTTTAGATAATATTAAAATAGAATAATAATTCTTTAAGGCAAATTTGAGGGTTATGGAGAAAAAACCAATAGCATTAGCTTGTAGACTGGATTCAGAAAGAGCTATTAAATTAACGAGAAGAGTTTTTGAGTTCTTAGTCCAAAAAGGTGAAGTTGTTTATTTGGAAACAAGAATAGCGCCAAAAATTTTTCCTCATAATCGTATGGATTTAAGCGAAATGACTGCCGAAAACATTAAGTTCATCGTAATTATTGGTGGAGATGGTTCAATATTAAGAGTTGCTGGTGGTTTATCTCAAAGAAACCCTCCGCCTATCTTGGGTGTTAATGTTGGTTCTATAGGGTTCTTGGATGAATCTAATGGAAGAATGATTTTTAAAGATTTAACAAGGACATTAAATGGTGAATATGAATTAGAAATTTGTTCCAAAATAACAGCTTATATTGTGAAAAATTCTGACGAAATAAAGTTGAACAATGCATTGAATGAAGTTTTAATAGTATCTTCTAAAAGTTCAAAAGTTTTACAGGTATCTATTAGAATCGATGGAGTTTTCCTAAATCGCAGTTATTTAGATGGAGTAATTATCTCAACTTCTACTGGATCTACAGCTTATAATTTAAGTGCAGGTGGATCAATTGTAAATCCTAATATGGATATCATGCAGATAACTCCTTTAAATAGTTTTGCAGGATCAGGATTAAAACCAATAATAGTACCTATTGATTCTGAAATTGAGATTCAGCTTTTAAGACCTCGATTAGACGGCAAAATTGTAATAGATGGACAAAGAACCATTAAAAATCTTCCACCTAATACTAAAATTAGAATTCGTAAAGCAAATTCTCAAAATAAATTTATTCGGTTTAGTAGAAGTTATTATACACGTTTGAGAAAAAAGATAATTGGTACAATAAGAAGAGTACCTCTTGATGATTCTCCTGAAGAATAGTACCTAAAAATAATATTAAAAAAAAATAATTTCCTGTAAAGTATCCCAGAAGAATAGTGATATGAAAGAAAAATCTTCAATTTATATCTTTGATACTAATATTTTCCTCACTGGAATTGATTTTAATATAATCGAAGGTTTTATATATACAACACCTTCTATAATTGAGGAAGTAAAAGCTAGCAAATATTTAGAAAAAAATAGAAATATTTTAAATAAAATCAATGCAGCAATTGAGACTAAAAAGTTAAAGATAAAATCTCCTAAAAATAAATTTATTAATAAGGTAAAAGAAATATCCAAAAAGACAGGAGATTTCAACGCTTTATCAGACGCAGATAAAGAATTGATAGCGTTAACATTGGAATTGACAGAAAGCCGAAGTGAGTTTGTAAAGATTTATTCTAATGATTATTCTATCGAAAATGTATGCTCTGAATTAAATATCCCTTTTTCTTCTTTATATAAAGATGGGATTGAATCTAAGATAATCTGGGAAGTGTATTGCCCACAGTGCAAAAATATTCATAAGGTTGAAGATTTAAACAAAATATGTGAAATTTGTGGATTAAAATTAAAAAGACGACCAAAAAATAATTAATATATTAGTGGTAATTATATAAGTTGTATCACAAATATTTATCGAACAAGTAGAAAATAAGGAATAATTTAGATATGGGCGTTCTAATAAATGAGTTAGTGAATGAAATTAAGAGAACAATCACATTCGAAAATCTATTTAAAAAAAGTATAGCCATTGACGCATTTAACACAATTTATCAATTTTTAGCAATAATACGCCAAAGAGATGGAACTCCATTAAAAGATTTTCAAGGAAATATAACATCTCATCTTTCTGGACTTTTCTATAGGACAATAAATTTTTTGGAGCATAATGTTAAACCTATTTATGTCTTTGATGGTATTCCCTCGGAATTGAAATTAGATACGATCAGAGAAAGAAAAAAAGTTAAAGAGGAAGCGAGGGAGAAAATGATTAAGGCCCAAGATGCTGAAGATTTTAAGGAAGCAAAAAAATTCGCACAATTAACTTCTAAGCTTGACTCTAATATGATAGAAGAGAGTAAAAAATTGATTGAGTATATGGGAATCCCTATAATTCAGGCTAATTCTGAAGGAGAAGCTCAAACTGCATATTTAGTAGAAGTTGGTGATGCTTGGGCATGTGCTTCTCAAGATTATGATACATTACTGTTTGGAGGGGAACGATTGATTCGAAATTTTGCTATAAGTCGTAGTAAAAAAGTGAGAGATACAACAGTTACTTTAGATATAGAATATGTTTCATTATCCAAATTCTTAAATAATCTTGGAATCAATCGAGAGCAGCTGGTTGATATGGGAATATTGATTGGCACAGATTTTTTTCCAGGTATTAGAGGTATTGGTCAGAAAACCGCATTAGATTTGGTTAAAAAACACAATACGATAGAGGATATATTGAAAAATAATGTTATGATAAGAGGAAAGGAGATTTTTTTAGATATGGAATTAGTAGATCAGATTAGAAATATATTTCTTAATCCTGATGTAAAAAAAGATTATAAAATTCCAAAACCAAAGAAGATCGATTTTGAAAAATTAGAAGATTTACTTATCGAACAACATAATTTTTCAAAACAAAGAGTCGAGAATGCCTTGGATAGACTGAGAAAATTAAATGATGCTAAAGTTCAAATCTCCTTAGATAATTTTTTTAAATAAAATTGAATTCTCTTTAAAAAAAAAGCAAAAATTTTAACGAAATTAATATTTCTCAATATTAGAAAATAAAATTATATTAGTTTTGATATATCATGTCATCGAGAGGCAATAATAGTAAAGAGAAAGATGATAAAAAAGATGATGATATGCCTAGTGTAACTCTGCGAGTTCAAAAGGCTAAAAAAAGGGACATAGGGCGTAATATCATAAGAATTGATCCAAAAACAATGGAAAAATTAAAAATTCAAACTGGCGATGTTATCTCTGTTAATGGTAAGACTGAGAGTGCTGGAATTGCATGGCCAAGTTATCCACAAGATAATGGGTTAGGAATTGTGCGTGTAGATTCTAGACTTCAAAAAAATACCGGAACAAGAATTGATGATACTATTGAAATTCGAAAAGTAAAAACTGAAGCTGCTCAAAATGTTGTATTAGCTCCATCAAATTTTCCGATTAAAAATAATCCTAGATTTGAAAGTTTTGTAAAAAGAAAATTAAATAATTACCCAATAACGATTGATGATTACATCTTCATTTCTATTGGTATTAGCAGAGAAATCACATTTAAAGTAATAAGTATGAGACCTAATGGAGTGTGTGTAATAAAACAAGATACGGTACTTAATATAAGTGATAAAATCACTGAAGAGGCAGAAAGAGGGCTTACTTATATAACATATGAAGATGTTGGTGGGTTGGATAAAGAGATTCAACGTGTTAGAGAAATGGTAGAATTACCTTTACGGCATCCATCTTTATTTAAACGTTTGGGGATAGATCCACCTAAAGGGGTTTTGCTTAGAGGACCACCTGGTTGTGGAAAAACTTTATTAGCTAGAGCTGTTGCAAATGAAAGTGAAGCACATTTCATTTCAATAAATGGCCCTGAGATCATGAGCAAATTTTATGGAGAGTCTGAAAAAAAATTAAGAAAACTCTTTATAGAGGCAGAAGAAAAGAGTCCCGCTATTATTTTTATAGATGAAATAGACGCAATTGCTCCTAAAAGAGAAACTGTTACTGGAGAAGTAGAACGCAGAGTAGTTGCTCAATTATTAGCTTTAATGGATGGATTGCATGGGAGGGGTAAAGTGATTGTTATAGGTGCTACCAATAGACCTAATAGTCTAGATCCTGCGTTGCGGCGCCCGGGAAGATTTGATCGTGAAATTGAAATAAAAGTTCCAAATGAAAAAGGTAGGAGAGAAATTTTTCAAATACATACTCGAAATATGCCTCTTGATAAAAAAATCTCAATAAAGGAATTTTCACAAATAACCCATGGGTTTGTAGGAGCAGATATTTCCGCAGTTTCTCGAGAAGCAGCAATGTCTGCATTACGACGATATTTGCCGCAAATTGATTTAGAATCAGAAATAATTGACCCAGAACTATTAGAACAAATTGAAGTCACTAAAGAGGATTTTGAAGAAGCATTAAAAGAAGTTTTACCTTCTGCAATAAGAGAAGTATTTGTAGAAGTACCTAATGTTCCGTGGGAACAAGTAGGTGGTCTAGATGAGTTAAAACAAAAGTTAATTGAGTCTGTAGAATGGCCAATATCAAATCCTACAATATTTAATCGAATGGGAATAACACCTCCAAAGGGTATTCTCCTATATGGACCACCTGGCTGTGGTAAAACGTTATTAGCAAGAGCAGTAGCAACAGAAAGTAAAGCAAATTTTATATCTATAAAAGGTCCCGAACTCTTATCAAAATGGGTGGGAGAGTCTGAGAAAGCGATAAGAGAAGTCTTTCGTAAAGCGAAAATGGCATCTCCATGCATCATCTTTTTTGATGAGTTTGATTCAATCGCACCAAGTAGAGGCAGACATACCTCGGATTCAGGTGTATCAGAAAAAGTTTTATCTCAATTTTTAACGGAGTTAGATGGCTTAGAAATTATGAAAGATATTGTTGTAATTGCGGCTACTAATCGTCCTGATATCTTAGATCCCGCCTTAATAAGACCAGGGAGAATCGATAGAATATTGTTAGTTCCAGCTCCAGAGGAAAAGGGAAGACTTGAAATTTTAAAAATATTTACAAAAGATATGCCTTTAACCAGCAATATAAAATTAGAAGATTTAAATGATATAATTGATGGATTTTCTGGTGCTGATATTGAAACGTGGTGTCGCGAAGCTGCTATGATTGCTTTAAGAGAAAATATTAGAGCGAGAAAAGTATCCTTAGAACATTTTAGAGAAGCAAGAAAACTTGTTAATCCTACATTAACTAACGAAGTAATTAGTTGGTATGAAAAATTTGGTGAAAGGTTGAAAAGCAGAAGAATAGAAGAATCCAAAGAAGATAGATTGTTTGTGTGAAATTCGAAAAATTAATTAGATGAAAGTTATTATATATAATCAATCTCTATTTCTTGATTTTTTTCTAGGTGAATTATTATCGAATCTCATCGTTGGAATCAGAAACCAGTAATAAATTCTATAATCGATATTTTAATTAAAAATAAAGGAGAAATTTTAGATAAGAGACTAGAAGAACTACTAAAAAAGGAATTTCCTTTTGTTAATTCTTTAATGTTAGAAGAAATATTCATGAAATTAGAAAGTATGAACATCGTTAATGTCTTTAGAGTTTCAAAGAATAAAAAAATGCTGGTTCTTAATAAAAATAGTCAGTCTATTAGAGAAGGATTAGTTACAGATTTATTTTAATTCTTTGTTTTGCCAATTTAAGCACAATTGTGCTAGAGTTATTTCTTCAACTTTCGATTTATATTTTCTCTCTCTTACATCGATAAACACAGGATAATTTACAGCATTTCCCATTAACAACATTTCTCCCACACCCAAACTAGAAATCATATCAACATATTCCTTGGTTATTGCCTCTGAACTGTCCATTAGATGTTTTAAATCATATGGATTTTTTATATTTAAAACTAATTTAGAATTACATTGAGACAATGCTGTAGTGCTTAATTTTTTTGGTCTTTGGCTGATTAAACACAGGCAAGCCATAAATTTTCTGCCTTCTCTCGCAAGCATTTCAATAATAGGTTTTGAGATTGCTTTAGAATAGGCAGCTTCGGGACATAATTGATGTGCTTCTTCTACAATTAATAGAAAAGGAGGAATTTTATTTGTTCTTCGTAGATCAAATAACCGATTACAAATATAATCAACAATAATTTGTTTTTTTCTAATACTTATTTCTTTTTGAAAGTTAAAAATTGTGATTTCTTGTTTATTTACTACTTTTTCTAATAATGGATTTTCTTGATAGCCAAAAATAGTTAATCGTTCTAATTCAGATAACCAGCCTATTAAGGCTTGTTTTGTACTTTTATTTCCATCAGATTCATTTTCGATCTGTTCAATTATGTCATTTATAGTATATTTATGTTTCTTATTTTTATCTCTTTTTAATTTTTTTATATATTTTGAAAGTTCTCTAACTTGAACATGTGAAAATTGTTCTTGATATTTCTTAAAAGAATAGACTGATAATTTAGGTATTCCAATTTGAAAATAAGAAATATCTTGAATTTTAATCTTATCTTTTAATTCAGGGATATCTTTTAAATAAACATATTCTCCATGAATGTCAAATAAAATGATAGCTGGTGTACCATAATCCACCTTTCTGGATAATAGTTCTTCAATAAGAATTGATGTGAGATAACTTTTTCCTCCTCCTGAGATGGATATAATAGCAAAATGCTTGTTTAACAGCCTATTCATATTAATTTTTGCATTGGAATTTGTTACTTTGACATGGCCAATATTTAACCCAAATTTTGTATCAAATCCAAGAAATTTATTGAGAATTTCTTCCTCTACGATATAGACACCCTTTCCAGGACTAGCAGGGTAAGTCATTCGTTGAAACCTCTCGATTTCCTTCATTTCTTTATCCTTGAATTTTATTAATCCCAAACATTTTACTAATGCAATAGCAAATTCAAAATCCTCGCTTGGAAAAAGTCCTTTTAAAATATTAGGATTATTGTTATTATTATAAGCTTTAATTGTGAGCGCATCAGTAAAGTATTCATTTAATAAGACAATTTCTTCAATAACACCAATTAAAAATCCCTCATTTGATTTTGTATAAACAAATAATCCCTTTTGTATAAACACACCATCTTGTCTTTTATTTATAACAAATGGGAATTTAGATACGTTGGGTAATTGCAAATAATTAAAAACAGTTCCAACTTTAATGGCCATATTATCAAATTGGCGTAATTAGATCGATTAAAATAATGGTTTGAATTTAGTAGAGAATATTTTTACATAAAAAAAAGATAAGAGCATAAAATTTCTGATTTAATGAAAAAAAAGTTTAGGATATTATTTTTAGCCGTTTTAATTTTTTTTATTATGAACAATAGTATATTTAACGACAGCTAACTAGTACTATTTTTTTCTATTGCACCAATCAATCTCAATATAAGATAATATCCATTCTTCCAAAAATAGATCATAAAGAGCGCGATACCGACAAGTAAAAAAATGGCAATTCCAATAAATAATACCCAAGGTCCTGTACTTGATAAAAGATTCATAATAGAAAATGAGCCTGCTGAAGGACCAGTTAAAACATCTAAGACGACTGCAAAGATAACTCCAATAATAATACCAATTAAACTGATTAGCAAGCCACCAGCAGCAATTTTTACATCAGTACGATTTTTATATTTTTCCTCAAGTTCCCTCTTTTTATAAATAAATTTGATCAAAGATTTTGAAGACTTTTTAAATAATCCAAAAAAGAAAATCAATACAAAAAATAGACCTGCTAAAAGTCCACCAACAATAGCAATCTGATATCCTAAATTCAAACTTAAGAACAATTCAAACTTTCCTGTAGGCCCAATAAACCAATCAGTAAGGCTCCACACAAGACCTCCTAAAGTTACTAAACTGGCAATAACAATTATAATATAAAAAATTGCAGCAACTATTTTCTGACTTTTTTTATATTCTTTAACTATACTTGAAGATTCATATTCCATTTTATTCACATTTTTTACTTTATTATTTTTTCTACATTCACACTTTTTTCTTTTTCTGCTCTGCTGCTTGATGTATTATAAAAGATATATTACTTCATATAATGTGAAGTAGTTTTGATTATAGAAAAAATAACATTTCAAATATATAAAATTGATTATTAGGAGAAAAATTCTGATTTTATTGTAAATCTTTATGTAGTGTTAGATCATTGAATTTTTTGTATAAATTTTTGCTATTTATAAATTCATACATTTTATATGAGAAATGATACAAATTTTCATATAATTTATGCCGATTATCGTTGGGAACCCATTTTTTATCTACTTTACATAAATTTTCGGCTGCTTTTGCGATATCTGGAAAAATTCCTGCTCCTGAAGCCGCTAATATCGCAGCACCTAATGATGTCGATTCTTCTATTACATTCCTGACACATGTGATCCCTAATACATCAGCGTAAATCTGATTCCAATAATCAGAACGGGAACCTCCCCCAGTTAACATTAATTCTTTTGGTTCGATTCCTAATTCCTTAAAAACTTCAATATTTTTTCTTATTTCGTAAGCAACACCCTCCAGCACGGCCCTATAAATATCTTTGCGTTCATGACCTAAAGCTAATCCAAAGATGATGCCTTTAGCATATGGATTCCAATGAGGAGCTCCAGAACCAACAAAATGGGGAATGAGAAGCAATCCATTTGCACCTATAGATGATTTCTCTGCTTCAGCAGTAATTAAATCATAAGGATCCTGATTTTCTTGAGCCGCTACGCATTCTGCATATCCTACTTGATCCCTAAACCACCTGAGTACTGCTCCAGTTGTAAAAATACTTGCTTCTTGAACCCAAGTACCTGGAA
>CAZBNW010000016.1:0-32008 GCA_964493385.1 uncultured archaeon
ATGAATAGCCATATTCTAAGTCTAAATCTTTAAAACAAACATGTCCTTCCATTTGCATCATTTCAAAATTTAATTAATTAGTAAAATCTAAATTTTAATATATTCATTGTTTTTTTATTTTATATTTTCTCTCCATATAAGATTAAGTGTCTTAATTACAACAATTTTAATACGAGAAAAGAGATTATAGAAATAACATCTTAATATGCCTTTTAAAAATATTTACAGTAACATTTGGGGCAATTATCTCTTCGTACTTTTTTAGAGCTTTTTTATATCGTAAGCCCATTTCGGCAGCAATTTTATAACCTATATGGAGCAGTTGTCGAAAATTTGGATTATAATCCTTGCAAGATATATCATGATGTAAGGTTCTGACATATTGTTCTTTAGTCCAATTATTTACAACTTTGAGGGGGGGTAATTTATTTTTATTTATATTTATTACTGCGACATACGGTTGGGATAACTCTTCAAATCGATTATAAGCTTTAAAATAGATTTCCTTAGCAATATCTAGTCCTTCATTTCCAGCTATAGCTAAACCACTCAATTCTTCCAACCATGTAGTTCCAGAAGTTTTTAAATGGATCCCCACATCAAATTTTTTAATCGCCTTATTAATAACTTTATAAATCGAGAATTTATCGCTTCCTGAATGGATGCTTAGCTTTAAATTATCAGGTAAAGAAAATAACTTTTTCCCAAATTGAACTACAGCTAAAGTTGTTTCAAAATCTTTAACAAATATTTTAACATTTCCCTCGTAATCAACTCCCTTATTAAATCTCCCATAAAATTTAGGAGCAAACGTTTGAACAGGAATTTTTTCATCTGCAATAGCTGCAAGTATAAAGAATATTTCAATTGGTGTTTGAGGTTTACGTGATTCGTCCATTGAGATTTCAATTATAAAATTGTCAACACCTTTTTTCTCCGTAATCTTGCGGTAAATTTTTCCTGCTTCTTTTATTGCGAAGAGATATTCTCTAGCAATAATGCTTAATTGTTCTTCCTTAACACTTAATGACTCATCGAAATTTGGAATAGATATTTTTCCTGTAAATTTTTTATATTTTTCGATAAAAGTATTTATATCATCATCAGACGCCTTTTTTCCTATAAATTCAGCTACATCTAGAGTGAAGAAATTACATGAATCAATAAACAAATCAACATTGGAAAGTCCAATATGATCAGCATCAATATAATACTTTCCTTTCCATTTTAATTCATTTACCGCATTTTGAGCTTCATTTAAAACATCTGAAGGTGTCGTTTTGGTTATCAAATGCTCTCGGTGAGATTTATTCCAAACGATAGCGATATCTAAACCATTCTCTTCCGCTTTTATTATTGCTTTTAATTGAGCCTTTCCTTGACACCCAAATCGATCTCCGGTGCCAATTGAATATTTTGGTAATTTCATCCTATTTCATTAATTAGTATTAAGTTAAAATTAAAAGAAGAACTTTTGTTTTTCAATACTCTTGTATTTAGTTGCTTTACCACCAAGGCCAAAGCCAACTAAACCAAATAAAGAACCAGAAGAACAATATAAAGAAAAACACGAAGTCTAATATGCCAAAAACCAAGCCTATTACTGCAATTGCAGCATTATCATCTTTACTTATTCCAATACCACCCATAATTATAGCGATTATTCCTAATACAGGACCAACAAAAATAATACCTAAAGGGATTCCAAGTATTCCACAAATCAATGCTGCTATTCCATAATTGTTACCGCCACTTGGACCATATACTCGCTGATACGGTTGTACTTGGTATGGTCTTGATTGTGGGTGCATCTGTGGTTGTTGTTGAGGTTGCATTTGTGGAATAATTTGTTCTTTTAGAACTTTTCCGCAATTTGGACACACGTTCCACGATTCCTCTACTTCATTACCGCAATATGTACAATAAGGACTCATAATACTTTAGTTAATTATTATTCCAAATAGATATCTCATTTTTTTATATTTAAATATTTTTTTGTATTTAGGTTTTTTCTAACAGAAGGATTTGAAATCTGATTTAGTTAAATTTCTTGCCCTAACTCTAGTGTTTGATCTCTAATTTGAGAATTACTTCTAATTCTACAATTCGGAGCTATAATTGCTCTCTCTAAAACTACATTATCTCCAATTTCACAATTATTACATATTATACTTTCTGTTATAATACAGCCTGCACCTATTTTAATTTCATCCCATATAACACTCTTCTCAATCACAGTATCTTCTCCAATTGTTACATTATGACCTATTGACGTTAACTCTTTTATTTTTACTCGGTTCTCCAACTGGACAGATTCTCCAAAACAAGTTGGCTTATAGATCGTGATATTTTGGCCTGAGTTTATAATTCCCATGACATAAATACCATCATACTCAACACCATTAGGCAAAATGGGCCAAGCATATTTACGTAATAAATCCCAATTTGCCCATAAATAAGTAGTTGAATTTCCTGCATCCATCCAATAATAATTTTCAACAAATCCGAATAGATCATATTTGTTTTCAAGAAGATACGGAAAGACTTCACCTCCAAAATCCATTAAACCTGTCTCATGAAGGACGCTTCCGATATCTTTACTAAAACAGTAAATCCCTGTGTTAATAATATTTGTATGTAAAAAAAGATCTGCTCTTTGGGCCATGCTACTTAAATACAGTTCCATTGGCGCAGGTTTTTCTAAGAAAAGATATATTTTTCGGTTTTTATCTAATAATACAACACCATATTGGGAAATATGACTTTCAACAGTTTTCATTGAAATTGTTGCTAATCCTCCTTTATCGGAATGGAATTCCATGAAACGCTTCATTGGAAGATTTGTCACGATGTCTGCCATTGAAACGACAATTTGATTTGAATCTATACGATCAGTTAAAAGCCTATAAGCATCAGCAGTACCCTTGCTCTCTTGAATTTCATATTCTAATTCCACATCGCCCAATTTGTCTGGAGTCCAAGTTTCTTTAATATGCTCTTCCATCTCCTTTCCCATATACGCTAATGCGATTATTATATGTTTTATGTCGGCATATACCAAATGTGCTATCGCATAGTCCACCATTGGCACATTTGTAACTTTTACAAGCGGTTTTGGAATTATTGAAGTCAAAGGCATCAAGCGTTTCCCTTTACCACCAGCTAGGATTATCGCAGACCATTCTCTCAATATATGCTCCTCTAAGAAATTTTCATATATGTAACATATTTAATAGATATAAATCTAATTCAATTTGAATTAAAAACGTTATTAAAATATACTAGAAGAGAGTTTATTGGATGGTTTTTACTATTAATATTTAAATTAAATTACCAAATTCTCGGATTAGACAATTGTTAATTTATAACTTTGTAACGTAGAATACTCAATTGAGATACTTCTTCAATGAATTTCTAATTTCTTCGGCAGCAACGTGAGGTGATTTTCTCGCAACTCGCATGTCATCAGCCATTTCAGCACCCCCAATTATCTCATGTGGAATAATATCGGCAAACATATGAAAATCCGCATCATAACCGTATGGACAACAATTAAACAATATATTACGATTTTTGTCAATCTCTAAGTCATTTAATGCTTGAAAAATCTTTTTTAATGAATTTGCCAAATCTTCTATTTGATTAATTTTTAATTGAGCAAATCTTCGTAGATGTTCATTTGGATGAAATCTTATATGATAATTTCTTACAGGACTTCCTGTATTGTAGAAAGTCCAGAATTCAGTCTTCAATATAATACGATCAGTATCTCCGTGAGTTGTTTGACATAAATGGCATTTATCTCCCATTTCTTTAAAAGCCTCAAGATATCCTTCCAATCGACTTCCATGACCATCCATATTTAAATCTATATAGGTCTGACTATGAATTCGAGGTTGAGAACCACCGACTTTCCGTCCTATATTGAAAAATGGCATAACTGGAATATCATAATAATCTCTATTAATAGCTTCTTCAATACAATAAAGAATTGCTGCTTTCATAGAAACAAAGATACCAACCAAAACATCTTCAGAGATTAAATTAAAGCATAGAGAAGGATAAAAATCTCTTGAAATAGTAACTAAATTTATCCCTCTTGAGAGCTTCAAATGAGGAGGCAAATTTTCTTTTATATATTTTTCGATATCAGGATCCACTATTCTTGCCATTGAAGGGTACCTATTAATTAATGTAAGTGCTTTACTTGCCTCTGGTATTCTTTCAATACGATGTGGTGTTTCTGAAAAAGGATTATCTCGCCTCATCTCATCTTGAGTAATAATCATTGTATATCCATCACCGATTGGCATTCCCCAAGGATCGTAAACTACCTTTCCTTCTACCACTGAAGAAAATACATCTTTATGTCTATCTATTATTTTTTTTGAACAATCGTAAAATTCTTTTTCTTCTTCTATTGTCTTAAAACCTTCCGGTCGTGCACCACGAATCGGGCTTATGTAAGAATAATGTCCATAATATCTTGGATGTTCTTTTCTAAAACCAAAATCTTTAGTGTGTATAGTCACAGTTGATAAAGGATCCCATCTCTTAATTGGAACATCATATGTCGTCTTATCTTTAAAATTTTCTTTACTTATTATTCCCCATTCCATAAATTTAGGGTTGTAGTGATCGGGGGGATTATTTTCATCAGGGATAAAAATTACCTCTTTTCTTTTTTACATTAAATTTTATTAATATTATTTTAATGGTATATATTTTTTACTCATTGGAGTAATTATAGGGATGATTAATAGTTAAAAAAAAAAGAAAAAAAGGTTAAACCTTTTTCTAACCAACTTTTGGCAAATGCATAAAGAACTGAATTTGTAAATTTCTTAATATTCTAATCGCTTAATAATTTTATACGTTTTAAATTCTCGAACTGGTTCATCTTTTTCATTTAATCGCTCAATTGGCACTCTTACATAATTCTCATCATCAATATCTTCAATTTCAGTCTCCTTATATTTAGCCATATTGTTAGCCATCTTTAGCTCTCGAAGCAAGAAGTCTCTTACAGCTACTCTAATTAACTCAGATCTAGATGGATATAGCCCATTTTCCCCCACTAACTTTTCTATACTACCGAGATAAGATTCAGGAATGTTAACAGTTACAATTTTCATATTATCTCTCCTAATTAGTTCTTAGACATGCCAAATTTAAAAATCGGCAAAATGTCTAAAACGTTTTTTAAAATGATCGCCTTAAACCACAAGTTTTTTTATAAGTAATTTTATTACACACTAATATATAAATGTTTATTTTTATCGGATTAATATATTTAAAGAAAGACTTATTTGTCATTTCTTAAATATAAGGAAATGATTATTAATGTATTAATTTTTAAAATACTGCTGTATCCCTCAAATTTAATGACATTTTTAGAGTTTTAATTATTATTTAATATGGCTAAAAAATTTTTATTTTGATTTAACTTAAAATTAAAATATTTTAAAAAAAAATTGAAATTAAATAAAAACTATTTATTTATTTAAATATTCTTAAACAAATTTTCAATTTAAATAATCAATTATTTAAGCAAAAATTAAATTAAATAAGACTATAAAACGTTATCTTATATTTTTTAAGAAATTTTATACTAAATCAATCTTATTAATATTCTTCCTCTAAATTTACCACGTTAAGGAAATCCTGACGACCTTGAGCCATCCGAGTAATGTTCTTAATAATTTCATTCCATCTTAGTAAATCATTAAAAGGGGAATATCCTCGATGTGGTGATAATATAATGTTATCAAGTGTATGGAAGGGAAAATTACAAGGATATTTTTTTCCTTCTTCGTTGCTTTCTGGAGTGTAATCATACCAAACATCAATTGCAGCACCTTGTATAGTTTTATCTCGCAATGCATTGAATAAACTTTCCTCATCAATAATTTCGCCTCTACTAACATTCACTACTAAACCATCAGGACCTAAAAGTTCTAGTTCACATTCTTTAATGATTTTCTTCGTTAAAGAAGTTAAAGGCACAGCTATTATAAGTATGTCAATATTTTTAAGAAATTGATTAAGTTGAGAAAATTCATATTTTTTTACTTGTGTAGGTAAGGGGTTTTTCTGCTTCTCCCAATGCTTTCTTAAAATAGAAAATTCTACATCAAAACCACTTAGGAAACGATGAACCTTTTGATTTATAGCCCCATATCCAAATAATCCTACCTCTCTATGTCTAAATGGAATTGATGGAGCATCTTTATCACCAGTTCGCCATTTACCCTGGCGCATCCACTCATGATGAGGTACAATTTTATTCATAAGTGCCAACAAAAGAGCCACAGTGTGTTGAGCTACAAAATAAGAATTTCCATGACCATTAATTAAAAAAACTTCCTTCTGTTTGTTTATTTCTCGAAAGAGTTTGATAAGATGTTGAACACCAGCTCCCGGATTGATGAATAATTTTAGGTTAGTAGCTTTTGTTAATATTTTTTTGGAGGGACGCCACCCTATTAAGATATCTGCTGTCTCAACATCCTTAAATAAACTTTTTTCTGACGATTCTTTTTGAAATATAATCTGAACATTTTTTAAAGGTTTTAATTTTTCAATTAGATAATCTTTCGCCTGTCCAGGAATATTAGAAATAAACCATATAGTGATACATTTATCTGAATTATTTAAAGGATTGTCTGATACGTTCATATTTTTAGATTGTTATTATTAGTTTAACTTAATAAAAAAATGTCTTTATCTTTACTGCTAATAAATTATGCTTAATTCAAATAAATTTTTATATCCATTCCGTTGATATATTTATAAACATCTTTGATTCAAAATTATTAAGGAAAAAAAAGGGAAAAGAATTGTCAGATACGGTTTTAAAGAAGCTTTTTCAAGTGTTTGTAAACAAGCTTGAATATGATCCTACTGAATACCTAGTTTCAAGTGAGAAACAAGAACTTTCTAATTTTCAGAAAGAAGTGATTGAGAAATCAACTACAATTATGAAAGATAATATTGTAGGGGAAGTTAAATCATTTGGAGGTAATTTAAAAGTAAATGTGGAAAAATTTAAAGAACTCGAGAAGAAAGCAAATGAGGAATTAGAAAATGAAGAATATGAAGATATAAAGAAAGAATTAAAGAATTACATTAAAAAATTAAAAGAATTAATTGAAAAAACATGTGTAGCTATAATTCCTGTAAAAGAGATGCCTTGGGTTGATGTATTATTTCGAACGGTTCCGCGTATAACTTTCGACAAAAAAATAGAGCTATTAGATAATGCTATTGGCTATTATGGAGAAGTTAAGTGTGTTATTTCACGCCCAACAATTTTTGGGAAAATGAAAAATGAGAAACCTTTATTTGCCCCGATAATGGGATCTATTGATTTAGGAGGCTATAAACTCGATGAATCGCAGAAGGGTCCTAAATCTCAAATATATTCTTACATCAGCGCTATAATCAATTCTTTTGATTCCACAATTGCAAGAAATCATCTTGCGAATTATCATGAAGGATATCAGAGACATGGTGATCCAATCTGTGATTTTTTAATGAAAGATAATCAGTTAATGAATTCAATGGAACGAATTACTTCAAGTATCGAATCAAATCGAGTTGCTTCAGATATATCGGTCTATAGTATTGCGATACCACAAGCTACAGATAAATCTAGTTTAGTATTAGTCACAGATGAAGGTAAAGATCCTAATAAATATTCAAGGTGTTTTGAAGCTCTTTTAAGATTTTCTGCTGAATGTTGCAATATCCCAGCTCAACAACCTCAAGCTCCTGGGCAAATAGCGCCCCCACAACCTAGCACAGTTAGAACTTCTGGAGGCCAACAACTCAAAACTTGGACCGCCGAAGAATTAGCGGAAGAAGCACAAAAAAGAATGGCATCTCAGCCAGATATGCCTTCTTGGTCAGAGGAAGACTTAGCTAAATTTGCAGTCGAGCGAGGAACAGGTTTACCAGAAGGCATGGAGGTTTGGACTGAAGAACAATTGCAAGAATTAGCAAGGAAAAGACAAGGGGGTTTAGACATACCAGAATGGAAAATAGATGAAAGTATGAAAGAATGTGTTAAATGTGGGTATAGTTTGAGGCCTGGATGGAGTCGGTGTCCTGTTTGTGAAACTCCAGTAGGTACTAAGGTAGAACCAGAACCAAGTGAGAAGCTAACTCCAGAACCGAGCGATGAATCAAAGGAACAGCCCAGTGAGAAAAAAGAAGAAATCCCTTCAGAGGATCTTGAGGAAGAAAAGGAGGATCAAGAATAATTAATTCAAATTTTAAGGTATTATTTTTAATTTCCTTTATAAATAACAAAAGAGTGATTCTCTTAAACCGAAAACTTTAAAAGTAAATAAAATCATCAACATTCCAAACTTTTTTTAAGTTATTTTTATTCTCAAAATTATAGGAATTAAGAATTTTGGATATATAGTTGTTACATAATATCTTTTTATTTAAAGGAAAGAAATTCCGAGATTTAGAAGATCTTAATATTTATAGTTATCCTAATGAAATTATTAGTATTAATGATAAAATACTTGTTAATAAGATTATAAAAGAACATGATAAAGAAGATATTATTCTACATACTAATTCAAATCATTTTTTAATTGATGAGCCTATTGCTCAATATATCAATGATTTAAATTTATACACTGCTTGTATTAATGGAAAAATTATTATTGGTTTAATTTTTGATGATGATGATAATCCTTATGACTATATGGAAATATTTAAAGAACTATTGACTGAACTGTTAAATAATGATAATGGATATTCCTTTGATGATGAAATTGAAGTTGATAATTTATTAATTTCTATGTTTATTGATATTCGAAGGTTTGGCGATGAGGTAATCGAAAAATCTCCAGAAATTGAATATTATTATCAAAGTGAAACATTTTTCAAAGTCTTTCTATTTGGAATTGATGAAGTTGGAAAATCAAGTTTAATTAGAAGATTAAAAACTGGGGAGTTTAACGAGAATTATTTTACTCCAACTCGCAAATTTAATATTGAATATCTTCCGGTGGAAGAAGAAGGGTTGTTAGCTGTGTGGGATATGCCTGGACAAAAAACTTTTAGATCGAAATGGTTGATAGGCCTTCAAGATTCTAATATTATTGTCTATATGATTGACATTGCTAACCAAAGAAGATTTGAGGAATCAAAAAAGGAGTTTTGGAATGTGTTAAACAATGGTGAATTAAATGGAATCCCATTACTAATATTAGGTAATAAAATTGATTTAATCAAATACTCTGGAGAAGAATATGACACACAACTTCAGAACTTAAAAAAAGAACTTTCCCAATATTATAAATTTAGAAATATAAAAAACCGAAAATGGAATTTCTTATTCACATCAGTAAAAACTAATTTTAATATTGATAATGTAATTCCAGCGGTTTTTGATTTGATCTCTTCTTAAGGTGCTATTTTAATTGGATTATTAAAATTGAAGATTCTCACTTTTAGTAAATCTAGAAGTTACATGTATTAAACATTAAATTTAAATATCTAGCCATTTAAATTTCTATTATATGAAATAAAAACTTAATATTTCTCTTTATATATTAAATTAGGGATAAATAATGTCTAAAAGGCTCAAAAAAGAACTACAAATTATGATTGAAGAGAAATTAGGACAACTGTTTTTCGGTGATAAAAAGAAAGATTTAAGGTTATTGATGCTAAGACCTATTGATTTAATCGAATTCTCTGAGTTCGCGGGGACAAACGCCGATGATATCCTCGTTTGGGTAGGGAAAACTCTTGGTAGAGCATATATGGAGAAGTTTTTTCATAACAAAGATTGGAGTACCGAAACTATGGCTACAAGAAAAGAAGTTATACTTGGCAATCTTGAAGCCTTAGAACTTATGGGTTATGGAAAATTAACAGGAACGTTTAAAAAAGATTATATTTTAATTATCGTAGCAGAATCATTAGCATCAGAAGAAAAAGACAATATTATGGCAAAAAACTTATGTTTACTTTATCAAGGGCTTTTTAGTGGCATTTTTGAGACTTTGCAAATTGATGTTGATGTTGAGGAAATCGAGTGTGTTTTGTTAGGGCATAAAAAATGCGTGTTTAAATTTGAACTCATCGGAGAAGAATTAGAAGAAGGTCTTGTGGATTCCGAAGAAACTGTTTCTGAATTTTTATCCACTCTTTAATTTTTACCTTATTTTTTAAGTTTTTTTCTTTGGAAACCAAGGTATTAATTTTGAAACCTGTTTTTTGTATATAGCATAATCAGGTTTCCTTTCCAAATTTCTCCTTTCCATTATAGGAATACTAAGAATATTAAAAAGGAATGTAATGGAAATTGGGCCAATAATAACCCAATAATATGACACATCAGAAGCTAATGCAAATATATATAAACCCCACCAAAATAATATTTCTCCAAAATAATTAGGGTGCCTTGAATATTTCCATAAACCTGTAGTTATAATTTCTTCATGGCTTTGCCGAGTTTTAATGAAATTATACAATTGTTGATCTGCTAGAGTTTCTATGGCGATTGCTGCTGCTGTTATAAATATTGCTACAATATCAATAATCCAAATTGATTTCGTTCTCAAAGAAAGTGCTGGGTATAAAGAAATTGAACCTAAGTAAACTTGAAGTGTAGGCATCAATTGTAATCCTATAAGATTAATGAGCCAAAATTTTTTACCCATTTTTACCCTATACATCGTATATCTCCAATCTTCATGTTTTAAACCCCGCCATTGCCTTAACCAGTTAAATGTCAATCTTATTGACCAAATAAATAGGAGGATAAATACAATTATATAACGAAAACTGTGTACACTACTTATTTGAGGGAAAAATAAATAATATGATGCTATTATTAAAGGAGCTACACTCCAATAAGGGTCATATAAGCTTGTATTTTTTAAGATGGTACTAATTATAAATATCACGATTGTTGCGGCTAAGTCAGCAAAAAGAATCATCAGAAGTGGATGTAAAAAACTAAACACAACTCCAATTATAATAGATATGAAAAATGCAAAAACATAGGATATTATTACGTAAACATAAGCCTTAAACATATTATTACCTTTGTTAAACTCTTTCATATTTTATTCACATAACCTCATCTTATTTTTTTAACTCTAATTAAAACTTTTATCTTAATATTTATTAAAGATTTTTAAACTTGTGTGAAGTTTCACACTTTTTTTGTTTAACCTATATTCTATTTTGAGTTTTTGAATATAAACATTAATTTTTAAATCCTTAAATGTCTCTTATTTGTAGAAATATATATCTAAAATAAATTTAAAATACACTCAAAGATAAAAATACTTATTATCCTAACTTATTAAAATAAATTAAATATATATTGATGTGAGAAACCTTTGGAAAAAAAAGGCGCAAAAATTATAATTGATGAATATAAAGGCCCTCTCGGAACGATAAAAGGATTTGAACTAACTACGGGCAAAATATCTTATGGTGATGAGACGGAATGGGAACCAATGGGTCCACATCCAGCACCACATTTGAGAGATTTGAGATCATGGTTTTTTAAACTTATGGATCGATATAAACCTTTCTATATGCCCATCTGTGATATGTGTTGTTTATGTACATACGGTAAATGCAACCTTTCAAAGGGTAGGACTGGAGCTTGTGGTATAAACATGGAAACCCAACAAGCCAGAATTGTTGAGATTGCATGTTGTATCGGAGCTGCTTGCCATAGTGCTCACGGTGATCATTTACTTCATTGGCTAAAAGAAAAATATGGTAATGTACCAATTAATTTTGGTAATAATATTGCTGTGGAAATGCCACATACTCGTTTGATTCTTGGTATGAAACCAGAGAATTTAGAAGATTTAGAAACCGCTATGGAGTATGTTCATTATACACTAACGCAACTGTTAGCCGCAGGTCATACTGGACAAGAATCAAGTTATCTTGATTACGAAGCAAAAAGTTTCTTAGCAGGGTTATGCGATTCAGTAGGTATGGAAATTTCAGATGCCGTACAAATTGCCGCTTATGGAATGCCTATAGGAGATCCTGATGTTCCAATCGTAGAATTAGGAATGGGAACTTTGGATACCGAAAATAAAGCGATTGTCCTAATGATTGGGCATAATGTAGCACCAGGAGTTGAATTAGTAGATTATATAAGAGAAAAAGGCTATGATGATAAAGTTGATGTTGGTGCTATTTGTTGTACTGCTCATGATCTTACACGATATTATAGTGGAGCAAAAATAATTGGATCTTATTCAAGACAATTACATTTTATTCGCTCTGGCATGGCAGACGTAGTGATGGTAGATGAGCAATGTGTTAATTTAAGAACTTACGAGGAAGCAAAAGCCGTAGGGGCTCCGTATATTACCACTAATGAAAAGATAATGGGGGGTTTTCCTGATAGAACAGACGATCCAATGATAGAAATTGTAGATGATTTAGTCAGTGGCAAGATGGATGGTGTTTTAATCTTGGATCCTATAAAAGCAGGTGAAGTAGCTGCTGAAACAGCAATTAAGATTAAACCAATTAGAAAAGGTAAAAGTGGTGTTCCAGATGAAAAAGGATGCCAAGATATGGCTATGAGATGTAACGGCTGTGGAAACTGCCAGAGGAATTGTCCAAACGATTTACCACTTGTAGAGGGCATTAATTTAGCGAAAGGTGCAGATTTTTCTGTTTTAGAAAGTATTTTCCACGATTGTTTAGGATGTGGTAGATGTGAATCAGATTGTATGAAAAATGTCTCACCATTAACGTTAATACAGTATGCGGGTAGAGAATATATTAAGACTGAGAAATACAATTGCCGAGCTGGTAGAGGTCCTATTCAAGATACAGAAATTCGAAATGTTGGTGCTCCAATTGTACTAGGAGAAATCCCCGGAATAGTAGCAATTATTGGATGTGGTAATTATGCACACGAAATTCAGGAATTATACAAGATGGCAGAAGAATTTTTAGTAAGAAATTATATTGTAGTTGTATCTGGCTGTGGAGCAATGGACATTGGTCTTGTAAAAGACGAAGAAGGCAAAACTTTATATGATCGATTCCCAGGTGATTTTGATAGAGGCGGTTTGGTAAATGTTGGTTCATGTGTAGCCAATCCACACATTACAGGTGCGGCCATTAAAGTTGCTAATATTTTCGCCCGAAGACCACTACGTGGTAATTTCGAAGAAATTGCAGATTATATCTTAAACAGAGTTGGTGCTGTAGGAGTTGCATGGGGAGCAATGTCCCAAAAAGCCGCAAGTATTGCAAGTATGGCTAATGGTTTAGGAGTCCCCGCAGTTATAGGCCCTCACGCTGCTGAATATCGAAGAATGTATATTGGTCGATCCTATGATGAGGATACTTGGGAAGTATTTAATGCAAGAGATGGATCGGAGGGACATATCGTTGGTCCTGGACCAGAACATCTATTAACAACTGCAGAAAGCATTGATCAAGCCATCTGTTTGGTTGCCAAATTAGCATTAAGACCCGCAGATAACTCAAAGGGACGAATGATAAAACTCTCTCATTGGATTGATTTAGAGAGGAAATATAAAGGTGTTGAACTCCCAAATGACTTAGAGAAATTCATTCGACTTGAAGCAGACATTCCTATCAATATGAAAGACGAAATACATGAATATTTAAAAGAAAAAGGTTGGAAACCAAAAGAAATTGTGGATCCAACACTTTTAAAAAGAATGTGTAGAACCTAATATATTTTTTCTTTTTTTAATTTCTTTTCCTTTGTAAGTTAACTACTTCATACGAGCTTTTGCTTCAGCTTCATAATCTTCTATTTCTTGCATTTTCTTTCAATTCTGATTTAAAGTGAGTAATTCAATATTAAGGTAGGTTATTTAAATCTAGTAAAATAGAAAAACTAAAAATTAATGTGTTAAAGAATATTTTCATTTGTAGATTGATTTAATATTAAGGATTTGAGATAATTTGGATAAACAAGATAAAGATATTTTAAAACTCTCAAAATTATGTAAACATTGGGCAGATCACAATGATACACATAAAGAGAGTTTTTTAAAATGGCGAAATATTGCTAAAGAAAAGGGATTAGAATCAGTTACAAGAAAATTAGACAAATCAATTGAAATGTTAGATAAATGTAATGAATTTTTGCTTGCGGCGAATAAAGAGTTAGAATTATCGTAAAAAATGTGAATTCTCATATCTAAAAAAACTTACAAAAACAAATGTTAAATATAAAAAGATTAGGTATGAAGAAAGGTTTCTATAGGAATAAATTAATTAACGGAAGGAGTTGTTCTTTAAAATAATCGATTTTGCCTTCCAACAACTCTGGATTTTGAGAAAGCATCCATAAATACACGGGGATCTGCAATTCTGAGTACTCAAATAATTTTTCACCCCGAATTGTAAATCTGTTAAGCGGTAAATCTAATTTTATTGACTTCTCTCTTATTAAACCTATTGAATTATAAAAGTTTGAAAGCGTTTGTAGTAATAGTGCTGTATTGTTTACTAACATTTCATCGGTATCTGATCCCGTATAACTTCCAAAAATTAATCCATCCATTGATACTAGGCTTGAAGCTTTTGCTTCCACTTGATGCGTAAACTCTTCGAGTATATTCTCGATTATTTCAGATGTTTCAGATACTTTCTTTAATGCAATACTAAACATTTGCATTATAGTTTCTCTCTGAAAAATTGTTGTATCGCAATAATCGGTTGAGAAGTCTTCAAATTCATTGACAATACTGTTGAATTTGTTTTTTATATTAGTGACGTTTTGTTGCCATTGGAGAGTTTTCCGTATATCTTGATCACTTTTACTTAATATAATTAAAACCTCAGGTTTTTCATGCAGATCTTCTAAAACTTTTAATACTTCTCGAAAATAATTAGCTGCTTCAGGTATTCTATCTGGATCCTGTGAGTCAACAACATATAACATAATATCAGCTTCGGTGAAAAATAATTCTGGTCTATTAAAGTACAACTTTTCTCTATATTGAACCTGCCCACCTAGATCCCAAGAAATTATAGGATATCCGAAAAAATCTAATTTTTCTCTTTTTACTCCCCTTGTAGGAAGAAGAGATTTAATTATTGAAAACTTTTCCTGAACAATGGCCAAAATCGATGTCTTCCCCCCGTTATCCAAACCTATCATCAAAAGCTTTTTATGACGTCTCATTTGCTCTCTAACATTATTTTGTATAACCTGAGCAATCTTCACCCATTTCACTAGCATATTTGGTAGGATTTCTTTTATTTCAGGGAGATTTGCGACAGATAAGTTAGCTAAGTCGTCAATGGTTTTTATTCCTTCATCTAATAAGTTATTGGAACTAACTTTATCAACACCTATTAATGTATCTGGTTTGAATCTTAAAACCTCTTCAATTTCATTTATTAGAACATGCCTTTTAAAGAAATCTTTAATAGCTACACTTTTACTACCATTTTCTGACATTACGCATCAAATTTTTTATCAATTATCTTTTTACTTTAAAAAAGGTATTATTAAATATATATTAGTTTGTAAAAAAAAACTTTATCTAATTGAAGCAGTATTAATTAATTAGTAATTAATAAACATTTAAAAATCGATTGAATCAAAAAGCTCATTTACTGTGCTTTAAATAATATATCCTCAACATAGTTTAAATAAAATGTCAGAGAACAGAATACCTGAAAATCTTGTCATTTGCATAGATACATCAAGATCGATGTTTAAAAAAGATTTCACTCCTAATCGATTAACTTGTTGCATTTCTGCAGCAAAAACATTGATAAAAGAGAGATTTTATTTAGATAGTCTAAGTGCATTTGCGATAATAAAATTCTCTGATAAAGCAAAAAAGATTATAGATTTTATTGCTTCAGGTTTTGTAGATAGTCTCATTGAAGCGTTAGATGCTCTAACGTGTGGAGGATACTCTGCTATAGGTGATGCATTGGCGTTATCGATCAAAACATTGATTGCAGAATTACGTAAAATTAGTGCCAAAACTCCTCGAATAATATTAATATCTGATGGAAATTATATGAGGACTGTAGCCGATCCAATAAAAATGGCGCGTCTTGCTCAAGGATTAAATATTAGAATCGACACTTTTGGTATCGGAAATGCTAGGCAAGATAATGTATTAAAGAAAATAAGCGATATTACAGGCGGGCGATATTTTTATAATAATGATCTTGAATCTTTACTTAGATCGGCAAAAGAAGTTGCTGAGGATAATTATAAAACTTATACAACCGGAAAAAAAACCATTATCGAAAACCCTGCTTTCCTTAGGAAAATTGCGGCAGGTCTATTGAGAGTCCAAGATCTAACGAAAGATCAAGAACAACGTATTAAACAAATAAGAGGAAAAGTGGATTTTAAAAAATGTTCTATATGTTTTTCTGATCAAAATCCATATACTAAAGGCTCATTTTATATTACAGGGAGATATTGCCCCAATTGCACTACTCCATTTCATATACATTGTTTAGCAGCATGGGCAGACTCTCAAAAAGATCATCAAGTAAAAAGGTCAGGAACAGCTAGATGTCCACATTGTTTTTATCTTCTAAAAATACCTATAGAAGTTACTCAAATTCAAAAATTGCGTGTTCTCACTAAAGGTTTCAAAGAGGAAACTGCTCAAAAACCAGAAATCATACCAGCAAAGTATATACAAGATGTTGCAATACTCGGAGAGGAGGCTCTTTTTAATGCATGTCCAGTTTGTCATTTGATTTTTGAGAAAGGTCAACCAGCAGTTCAATGTGGCAACCTTCAATGTAATACTCTTTATCATGAGGATTGTTTTAAGAAATTAACGGAAGGACATTGTAAAAATTGTGATACAAAATTACATCTTTATTAATAAAATTAAATAAAAAATGTTGGAATTATTAGTAAAAAAGATCTATTATGAATGATATTAATAATAATATAAAGCATCAAATAACCGTTGCGGCTTATTTTCTTTCAGAAAAAAATTATACATATGATAAATTGTGTTGGATGCTCGCGGAAAGACAGCTTATTGCACAAAGGGATGTAAGATATAAGGAAGAACAGAGAAAGAAAGAAAAGGCAGCAGAAATTTTCTTTCACGGTCTCCCTTATGATCTACTTACGTGGTTAATAGCTGAGCTCGATATTTTGATAAGATTAGGAAAAATTTAGCAAATCCCATTTAATTCTTTAAAATATAAGATTAAATATTTGCTAATTCCTACTTTAAATCAAATTAATTTAGTTTTTCAAAGTTGATTGATTGAAATATATTAAATTATACAATAAAACTTTATAATAAAGATCTCAAATAACTATGATCGATTCTGAATATTATTCTTATGGAAATATAAAAATAGGTAGAGGAAGTTTTGAATTACCTCCAGTTCTTATAGGAACTGTCTTTTATCAGAACGAAACTATTGTTGATAAGAGGAACCCTGAAGTTTTTAACATTCAAAAAGCTAAGAAACGCATTAATACACATTTATCATTATCAGAAAAATATAAAATTCCTAATTTAGTAGAAATATCCGCTACTACTCCAAAATCAATGGTTAAATATGTGGAATTTTATTTAGATCACTTTAAACCTCCATTCGTGTTAGGAGGTAATCTTGAATCGAGAATAGCAGGAATTGAATATCTAACGGAAAATGGCATAAAATCAGATCAATATATATATAACACAATTTCTAGCCTAAAAAACAAGAAAGAAGTAGAAGTAATACAGAAATATAAGATAGACTCTGTTGTAGTTTTAATTCTTAGTTCTAGAAATATGACTTCTACTCAAAGATATGCATATATCACTGAGAAAAATCAACCTAAAAATGTAAGTTTAATTGATGGGCTAAGAAATTTGGGTGTTGAAAAATTCTGGATTGATGGTGGAGTTGTTAATCTAGAAAGCTTAGCACATATATTGGAGACTCAACAAATGGTTAGTACATCATTAAAGTTACCAGTTGGTACAGCGCCAAATCTCTTTCTTTTTCAATATTCTTCACCACGTTTAAATATTAAATTCCATACCCGTTATAGAAGAGCTAGTATAATGTTCATTGCAACCTGGTTTTCTAACTTCATTTTTTATGGAGCAATTGAGGATGCTAAAGAATCATTTGCATCAGCTTATCAATCAATAGAATTCAGAGATATTATAAAAAACAGAAATATAAAATTTTTTAAACAATTTTAATAAAGTCGCATGGTAGGATTTTATTATAAAGATAACTAGAATTATACAGTTGATAAAAAGCTACTAATGCTAAGGTTTTAATATCTTGATTAAGTTTATGAAATTGTATAGAAATTTTAATTGAATTAGTTATATACTTACTTACTAGTTTTTAAGGAGAAAAAATATGATCAATAATCGCTATAATGACGAGAAAGAGCTGGAGGCTATAAGATTAATAGATCAAGCAGAAGAGCTTGCTGATCGTGGAAAGGGAAAAGAAGCAATTGATTTTTATGAAAAAGCAGCGTCAATATACCTTGATCTTGGAAGTTATATTAAATTAGATGAATTATATATTAGAATCGCTCAAATAATCTCGAGATTTAAGAATAATATTCAAGCAATTTATAGATTGAAGTCTATAATTAGAAAGACTGAAGAATTAAAATTAAACGAAGTGTCTGCTAAATTATTAATACAATTAGGAAATATTTCTTTTAAAATGCATGATTGGGAGACTGCGGGAGAATCTTGGCAAAAAGCCTCCCATTATTTATATGAAATTGATCCTGAAGAATATATTAATTTATCATCGGTACTTCTTTTAAAGGCCGGACAATCTTTTGAACGATCTAGGATTAAAAAAGACGTGGGTAAGCGCTTGATATTAAAAGCAGTAATGAAAATACATAAATTTGATGAACTTTATGAAATAGAAGAAAAACAAGCTTTTAATCTATTATCTAGGAAAGAATTCGAACCTTCTGCTAAAAAATTCTATGATATTGCTACATATTTTAGAAAAGCATTAGATGATTTAGGGAATATTATCGATGAAGAAGTATCAAAAGAAACTATGCTTAATGCTAAAGCTCGGTTCATTCATTTTGTTGCAGAATATCAAACTATATCAGCACTGTGTTTAAGAGCATCTGAAAATCGGGCCTATAATGAGAGGATTAAGAAATTAGGAAATGAATCTCTTGAGCTTTTTAAAGAATCAATTTCTATGCTAAAAACTTATCTTTTTCCTATAAAATCGGATTTTGACCAAGAAGTAGTTTTACGAATTACATTTGATACTATGTTAATGGCAATTATTCAAGGATTGCTGGGTGTTCATAAGTTAAATCCAATTGATTATCTATTGAAAGATATTGAAAAAAATAAAGCTTTATTAAAAAAATTAAAGGAATCTCCTTATTATAAAATAACTGAAAGGATAGAAAAACTGGGAATTAGAGAATCATTTGATGACCTTTCTAAAACACATTTAGGGCATTTTGAAATGATTAAAAATACACTTATTTCTTATTTTCAATAATTGAACTAATAGTCTTTTTATATATTTTCAAGTTAAAGAATTCGTTTATCAAATATTTAAAATTCAAGTTATAATGAAATTACCAATCTCTTTTTTTACGCTCTAACCAAATCAAATTGCTTCAACACCGACGTTTTTTATTAATCTTTTAATTTCTTCATCCGTTTTGGCAAATACACCAATATTTCCAATTTGTATTTGTTTTATACCAATTTCTTTAACAATTTTATACGTTTCTAAGATCTCGTCCAAGTATGGTGAACGATAAGATTTTAGCTTATATTGTGGAAAAAACGCTAAAATATGAAATGGAATGTTCTCATCTAATTCTACAATTAATTTAGCGATTTTCTCAAATTGATCTACTTCTATCAAATTAGGGATATAGACCGTGAGAATTTCTAAAACAAAATTCCTTTTTAGAATTTCTTTTGGTGAATTAAGGACTGTTTTATTAGAAGTACCACACAATTTTTTATATATATCTTCATCAAAAGCTTTAATATCGAGCCAATATGAATCCAAACCTGCTTTTTGAAACAAATCTAAATTCTTTGGAGTTAATCCAAATCCATTTGTTTCTAATAAAACCCAGAGATTTCTACACCTATGTTTTATCTTCTTAGTTACTTCTGCATAAAACTCTGCTTGACAAGCGATATCCCCGCCTGTGAATGCCACTATATTTCTTGCAGGACCAAATCCCTGAGGTCCTAACACAATTTTATCTTTCGATAATTTATTAGGGCATGAAGGGCTCCTTTTATTGAAAATTACGCAAGAACCGCAGTGTTTGCATAAACTATTAGCATAATACATTAAAGCACGTTCCCTAGGTTCGAATATAGTTACAAATTCTTCATATTTTCTACATTCCTCAGCAATTTCATCTGTTGAATACCAATCACCATTAAAATATTTACTAAAGTTCCAGGAATGGCATTTCAGACAATTATGATTACATCCAGATTGATAAATCGAGAAATAATCTTCGGGTCTTGATAAATGCATTGCTGATATAACTCTATGGTATTGTCCATTCTCGAATTTTAAAGTTACTTTACATGCTGGGTTTGAAGTTCCATTTTTCAACTTAACTTCACATGCACCTTTTGAATAACCTTGCTTAGCCATTTTACATAAGAAATTCTCTTTTTCCATAATAAAAATTAATAAGTTTCTTTTTGAGTTTTAACGATTGATTCTATTTTAAAAATCGGTTAAAATTGAATAAATGGCATAATTACTAATTTTTTATATTATTAATTAAAAATATTCAATAGGTATAAATCAAATTTAATTTTTATACTTTTAATCAATGAAAAATGATTCTGCAAATTTAAAAAGCTGTTTTTTATTCATTTTTCTTTCAAATAAATAATTGTAAAACTTTATTACATCATTTATAGAATATACTTTCATTTTAAAAACGTCAATCATAATATCTTTAGGATCCCAACCTTTTTTAAATAATTCTAATGCCTTTTCCCTCCTTAATGCTTTCTTTGTTTCTCTTATTGGACCAAATTCAGGGATTTGTTTATAAAAATTTTCTACAGTCGATTTACTTAGACCTCCTAAAATTCTACCAATATTAGAACCTGAAATGCCTTCAATTAACCAATTTTCCCATTGTTCTAGAGAGGTTCCATGTAATTCAGGTCTTTCATCTTCTATATATGCATCTAAATCAGACCACTCTAATTCACCTCTCTTTATCATCAATCTTAATATCGAAAATCCTCGACCTTTATACCAGTCTCTTAAATGATTAGTAAGAGATCTATGATCCATATTTAATGCAAAACAAATATCTTTTACAAAGAAAAAATCTGATTTATCTTTTAATAAAGCTTCTACAACCGGCTTCAAAAATTCATATCTTGCTTCTGAAAAACTCCCCCATATTTCTCTTATACGAGAAGCTATTGTTGATCTTGCAACTTTAGTGTATAATCTATTTATTAATTTAGTTATCAATCTTTCATTCAATCCTAAGGAAATAAGCGCAGCAATATTAATTAAAGGTAATTTTATATATCTTCCGCCACCACTCCCACCAGCAACTTCATTAAGTCCACTTGGTTTGATTGTACCTATAGTTTGATCTTCATTAATAAAATTTAAAGTATACCATTTTTCTCTTTCCTTTGCAGTTCTGACATCTCTATGAATTTCTATTATTTCTTTATCGAAGTGTTTTTCTACTAAATTAATCAAATACTCAAAATATTTCCAATAAAATGTTTTACCCATATTCTCTTTTAAAGTGTAAAAGCTCTCTCTATAATCTATTTTCTCCACTTCTAAAGCTCTCCTTATCGCCTTATGAAGTTCAACAATATTGGGGTAAGATGAATCTCTTCCATGAGGAGAAATTGCATCTTTTAGATGTATTTTAAACCTATCGTTAGAATTTAGTTTAGTCCAACCAAAATAGATTTTATTCTCATAAGGTTTGATCCTACATCTTAGCAAGTATACTATAGCATTATAACCATATTTTTTTCTCTTATTTAAAACTTCATTGAATTTATCTTCTCCTTTAATAAGATAATTATCAAAATATGGTTTCCCATTTTCCTTGAATTTTAATTGTTTCGATTTGTTATTTGGAGAATTAATTGAATCTATAAATTCATTATTTCCGATATAGTTTTCAATAACAAATCTGGAATATTTTAAAAGTTTAATAAAAATTGATTTATTTCTGTGTTTTTCTAAAAATTTGCTTCTAATATAATTATAACCTTTTAATTCCAAACCATTATTCATTGATAACTCTCTATTATTTAGATATACTATAATTTATTTTCATAATATATTATATTAATAAATTAAACATAAATAAAATAAGAAATCTCTTACGAGATTTTCTGAATTTCTTTATAGAAATTGGATTTAATGATTATTATGATTATAGATTTTTTATATTATATAAGAAATTGAGAAGTAATCTTCTGGTCGTGATAAATGCATCGTAGATATTACTCGGTAATACTGTTCATTCTCAATTTTCAAAGTGGCTTTGCATGCAGTTTGGGCTTTACCATTTTTCAGATTAACTTCACAAGCTCCTTTATTATATCCCTGTTTTACCATATTGCATAATTCATATGTTTCTTCCATAATAATACTCTTTAAAATTGATAATTATAAAAATTTAAAACTATCATCTAATTTACTTTACCATTTTTTTTAAAAATATACGATCTGCTAAAATATTCACTTTTGTGGCAAAATCGAAAACTTTAAATATGCTATATAGAATTAACAAAAGATTTAAATAATCTTAACATATATTGTAGTTAAATAACAAATTTATATTTAAAGAGAATTTGGTACAAAATTCTCGGTGCTTTTTCTAATCTATTAGTTAAATTAATTAATTTAATGGGATAGAGGAGATTTGGCACAATATTAAAGAAAATAGAAGAAAATTAAGTGGATGTAAAGTTTGAAGATATTATATGTAAATCCTTCGCGTCTCGAATCTGGACTTGATGCAATAATTAAAGGACCTCCTTTGAGTTTAATTTCAATAGCAGGTATGGTTCCAGAACATGATGCAAAATTATTCGATTTCAAAGTCCACAAGTATAATGAGAAAAAATTTCGTTCATTATTGAATCAGAGCGATTTAGTAGCTCTCACAAGTATGACACCCCAAATCTCACATGCATTTGAAGTGGCTCAAATGGCAAAAGAACAGGGATGTACTACTATAATTGGTGGATATCAGCCAACATTAGCTCCTGAATTTGTAGTAAAGCACCCTGCAGTAGATTATGCTGTTCGTGGTGAGGGAGAACACACTTTTCGCGAACTTGTAGATTATATCGATGGAAATGCAAGTAATACAACATTAAGAAATATTGATGGAATTTCATATAAAAACAAAGAAGGGCAAGTGCTTCATAACAAAGATCGAAAATTAGAGCCTAATTTGGATAATTTTCCTATGCCTCGTAGAGATTTATTAGACGATAAAAAATATGTTTATTTAGGTGCAAGAGTCGCTCAACTTGAAACCTCACGAGGTTGTCCACATAATTGTAAATTCTGTTGTATTATAAAAATGTGGAGAAATTCGGATAACCCCATAACTTATAGAACAAAATCTACTAAGCGAATAATGCAAGAAATCTATAGCATTGATTGGAAAAATGATTTTATCTTTTTCTGCGGAGATAATTTTACTATTAAGACAAAAAGGACAAAGGAAATACTTGAAACTATGATTCGTTCAGGAATCCCAAACAAAATGTTTTTTTCGTGCCAATCTCGAGTTGATACATTATATAGAAATCCTTGGTTAGTTGATCTAATGCATAAAGCAGGTATGAGACAAGTATTTCTTGGTATTGAATCAGTTCATCAACAAAGCCTTGATGCTATGAATAAACGAAATACTACTCCTGATATGGTTAGAAATGTTGTATCTATGCTTCAAGATCGTGGAATTTCAATATTCGGAGGTGTAATTATTGGATTTCCAGGTGAAACCAAAACAATGGTAAGACAAAACATTCAATTTGCGAGATCACTTAATCTAACCTGTATTCAATTTACACCCATAACAGCTTTTCCAGGAACTGATTTTTACAATGAAATGTCAGAAAAAAATATGGTTACTAGTACTGATTACAGGTATTATGATTTGTTCCATCCAATGATGCGTACTGAACAATTAACTACAAATGAAATATATCGATTAGTTGGTGAAGCGTATTCTGCTTATTATCTTAGTAAGGGTTGGCTTCGCATGCTCATAAAACGATACACTAATCCATTTGGGAAATTCAATTGGATGGGACGAAATATACCACGCTTTGCTAAAACTGTGATAAAAAGCGGAAGAGATATGCTTCAATCAATGGGAATGACTCAATCAATAATTTCTGATGAATTAAAAGAATATATGGAGCAAGGTATAAATATTAATTCATTAATCAAAGAAAAGTCTGAAAATTTTGATAAAGTAATTGATGGTGTTACCTTTAATAAAAAATCTCACAAACCGGTAAAAATTGTTGGTTAAATTAACATTAGCTAAATTTTAGTAGATATAAAATCTATTTTTTCAGAAATTCGTTTCCTTATTAAATTATAAAGTCTAGAAATAAGACCTTCTAAATCCTCAACACAAATCAAATTTTAGAGAAGTTTAATAATTAAAATTTTATTACTAGTTTATTGAATTTTAGCTGACTAATCTTTCTAACTCCATGATCACCAGAGGCATAATCACAAGTAATTAAACCTGCTTCCTCAAGTTTTTTTATTTGTGCAGATATATTGGCTTCAGTCATTGCTAAACTTGCCGCGATATTTGAAACATCCATCGGTTCTTCTTGAATAAGATGGAGTATTTGTCGCCTTGTTTTCGAGGATAGGGCTTTAACTATTTTTTCAATTTGCTCATCTGAGTCTACAGATATAGATTCAGTTTTATTTTGCAAAATTGCTTCTAAAATACCGGTTTGTGTAATTTCCATAACTTTTTATCCAACCCTTAAAATGTTTTTTGCTTTCGTATACAAGAAATTTATGTAATTTTATGCTTTTAAGTTTTTCACCTTTTAAATCCCCTCTGATTGAATATGCATTTGTATACAAAGATTATAAATATTACTTAAGTTTCATTTGATATAGAAAATGTTGAAATTTGGGTTTTGTTTCAAAAATGCATTATATTAAATAACTAACCATTTAATAAAAATAGATCAGCGATAAACGTTAAATTTTTAAACATAGCAATTTTTAAATTAAGATTCTATAATAATGCAAAGGGTTCTCAAGATCAGTTATTAATTTTTAACTGAAATCCTTTAAAGTTAAACATTTTTAGTGATCAAGAAATAGAATAAAAGTTTATTAAATTTTTTAAAATTTTTTAATTAAATTAAAATTTTGATATTTTTAGTGTCTGTTAATATATTTAATAAATTTATATTTTTTTGTAAAAAATTTTTAATAAAAATCTTGTTTGATAATTGATTTATACAAATAAATATGACTCTTTTTATAAATAAAGCAAAAATTGTTAATTTAAATTAGATATAATCGAAAAATTTATGAAAAATCTAGAAATAATCATGAATTTACTTTAATAGAATAAAGATTGTTAATCTCCTTTCAGTTATTACAAAGTTAATTTAGTTATTTATTTAAATTGGGTATTTTGTAAATATTGGAAATCACAATTATTAGAAATCACAATCATTATTATACTAAAATTACTTATATTACATAAGTTATTAATTAAATACAAATATTACTAACAAAATAATGAGAGGTAGCCATAAATGAGTCAAAATCCTGATCAAAAATCCTCAAGAACAAAAGGATCCGTTTCAGATCGACATGATAAATTAAGAGATTCAACAAGTGTCATTACTGTTAGAATTGATGAGGATTTAAACCAAAATATAGAGAAAATTCGTTCTAAATTAGGTATTTCAAAGGCAGACTTTATTCGTAAATATCTTAACATGTCAAAATATTTACTCCTTCAGAATAATTCATTAAAATCACTTAATGACCGAGACTTTATATTAATCAAAAAGAGTTTTCTTAGAAAACTCATCGAAGGTATAGATGAGACAGAACAAATAAAAATAGGTTTGAAAACTGCTCGGTTTATTAATGATATTGCACGATTGCAGGGGCAAATTGATAATGTTGAATATAAATTGGATTTATGTGAACACTTAGGTTTTTTCACTAAGTTTATTGATGAAGAAAATTATATATTATTTTCAAAGAAATTTGGACCACGAAAATTTATTGAAGCATTTGTTTACAAACTAATTAATTATGAACCTAAATTTAATTATGATACACGATTTACTGAAGAAATTATTAGCAGCCAAAGCAAGATTAGAACGTCGTATGAAAAATTGATTCAACCAGTTGAACGCTCATCATCCCATTATTCCTTTGAATTTGCTAAAATCCCTGAAGAAGAATCTGAATAAAAAAAAATTTAGAGTAAACTTTTATCTACAATTTCTTTTAATCCTAAAATGGGAACAATTATTTTATTCGGTCGGAATAAAATTTCATAATTTAATTCATGTAGAGCTCTTTCTATATAGAAATAGGTAATTAATATATAATGAGCGTTTAAATTTTTCAATATTTTTCCTATTAATGTTGATTCCCATATATTAAGAGTATTGAGAACTATATCAAGAACTTGTTTTAAAGGTCTAGCAGCTCTCCTGAAGAAAAGATTATAAAGAATTTCTTCTGGTACTTCATATTTATCTTTTCGAATAATTTTTTCCTTGATAAACCTAAGTAAAGTGTTAAATTTTATATAACTTAAAGCTCTTAGAAATGAAGCTAAATCTTTTTCAACAGGAAACTTACCTTTTTTCTCTTCTAAAGAAAGTTCTGGATCACCTTCAAAATCTATAAAGTAAAAATTATAGTGACTATCAACTTTATTATATAGAATTTGCTCCATATGTAAATCTTGATGTACAGGTTGAATTCTAATTTCTGGTTCTTCATATTCTGTACGAAATCTTTCAATAATATCTTTAATATCTATAAGGATTGAACTTATTTTTGGTAAATTGAAAAATGTACTTTCCGGTTGATCGGTCATATGGCTTAATAATTCTGAAATCATTGAATTCAATCTTTCTGTATAACTTTTAAGATATATTTTACTATCAACTGATTCTAAATTATACTTTTTTTGGTCTGGGATAACTAAAGATCTATGCAAGCTGGTGATATAACTTCCTATCTCCGAGGAGACCCTTATAGTTTCTATACAACTCCCTTTAATTAATTGAGAGATGTTTGATTTCTCATTAAATTTAGAATAATCATTATTGACATCTATAAATACTGAGTTAATCATATTATTAAGTTCATTCCAGTATATGTCACCAACATTTCCAATATTGGGAACACTTTCGATTATTCCAATGCTTTCCTTATTGCGTACTTTAATTGTTCCATAAATTTTCGGTGCGCTCGGAAATTTGTTTTTAACCAAAACATATAATGTAGAAGGTTCTAAACTTACAGAATAATCCTTATAAGATTTCAATACATAAGAAATTGGTTTTTGGCCTGGAGCCCTTTTATTAGATATGTTTAATGAAAATAAGATATTGGTAGTATTTCCTTTACCTAGTTGATTTATTGAAAGTTCGTATCGATCTGGGTATAATCCTGCTTCTATTAAGTTCTGTACTTTTTTCATGTTAGTTTCATCTTCAAATTGTTTACTATAAAGTGTCAATTCCAAGTCCATAGATGGAAATTTTTCTGAGATTCCCGCATCAAATAACATTTTCTTCCAGAAAAAAAGACAAAACTCCGCCTCCAATAAGTTGAGTGTAATAATTTTCTGTTCATTCTCGAGTGTCATAGCTAACTTTTTGCTAAATGTGTTTTCAGTAAGTTTTAATATATTGGAACGTGTTTTTTCACCAGGATCTAAAATTTCTTCAATTTTTTCATAATAGATTAAAGGAAGAAAATAAGTCTTAGAGTAATCAGTAGTCTTTACTTCAATTATTGTCAGAAAAATTCTTCCTGCGATGATTTCAAAATACTGTAGTAATATATCAAACTCTAAATTTGAAAGAGCTGATTTATCACCAAACCATCTTCTTGAAAGAAGCCATCCTTTAAACTCGTTGGAATTACATATTCCTTGAATCACATTTTTATCAAAATAATTTATCATAAAAACCAATAATCTTTTATAAGTAAAAATTTTTTACATATATTTAACCACCAAAAAAGCATGAAAAAGTGAATTCCCAAATATGAGTGAAATCAGTATTCATCAACCTTTTTTTGTTTTAATAATCCGCAAAATCTTCAAGATTTTCTAATTTGAGCCTACTTTTTTAGGAGGGGGCACCACGGGGGAGGGAGATAATTGAGAGAGGAAAAGAAATTATACAAATAGGAAGAGAAAATTTATTGAGTAAAAATCTCATTGATCACCGTTTTAAGGGCGGGTGGCTTATCGAGTTCTAACATCTCACAGGTTTTAACTGACTTATTCAAAGCTTCCCAAATTTCCGCAAATCTCTAAGCAATACATTATTTACTTATCTTATAAATTGAAGCTGTTATTGGTGTGGGGACTCCTAATTCTTTTCCCATTCTGATAATGGTACCTCCGAATAAGTCTCCTTCGTTTATTTTTCCTTTTTCTACATCTCTTTGATATGAAGTTTTAGCATCTACGTCTTTCAATAATTCAATTATATCTTCTATTAAATTATCAGAAAGTTTAATCCCTTTTCTTTCAGCAATTAAAATTATTTCACTCATAACTTTCTTTAATGTAATGCTTGAAACCTTGTCATGTATTACTCCACCTATTGTCTTACCAGTGTGGGCAGTAACTAATGCAAAAGCTGCAACTAAAACAAATTTTTCCCAAAGAGCGGGATAAGGGTCGTCTCTCCAATTAAAAATAATCTCCATTTTTTTAAAAAAATTAATAATTATTTTGGGATTAAAATTTGGATACTTGGGATCCAATCCACTATAAAAATAACCAGCAGTCTTAGACATTTGATGGACGATGAAACCTGGTTTTTCAATGTGTGATACTACGTAAACACATGAGGGAAGTACAATACCTTTTTTTAGATTCTTCCTAATTCTTTCGTTAATATCGATACCATTCATTAGAGGTATGATAATTGTTTTATCAGATAATTTTTCTTTTAATAAGTAAATTAAATCGTCTAAATCATAACTCTTTACACAAATTAGGCATAAATCTGGCATTGGAATTTCATTGATATCATCTGAAGCTAAAGTTGGTTTACAGAGTAGTTCTTCTCCGCTTGAACTATTTAATTTTAAACCGTTCTTTTTAATTTCTTCTAAATGCAGTCCGCGAGCAAGAAAATATATATTGTATTTTTTTTCATTTAATTGAGTTATTTTATGAGCAATTTTGCCCCCAAAATACCCACCAACCCCTCCTAAACCGCAAACCAAGATATTTTTAATGTTTTCAGACATATTAATCCCTACAAACTTAATCATTAGTTAAGAAATTTTAATATATTAAATTTTCTTACTATTTTTTTTTGTTTAATTCTAAACAAGAAAATTGAAAGTAAAAAAAAATTACAGTAAAAAAATTGTAAATTCGACCATTACATATGAGAGTAATTAAAATTCTTCGTTCTTACTATTTTCAAAGGAATTTTCATTGAAATAAGATGCTGAATTTACCTTCTGTAATTTTATTTTTAGCTTATTTTCAATTCTTAATTTTAGAACTTCAGGAAATTATTTCATCTTTGTGTTTTCTTGCTGAATATGATGTAAAAAATTATTCCAATTATTGCTAAAGCTGAGAAGAAGAGTGCTAAGCTGATATAGAATGGAATTTCATAATTAATGCGAGGTATAATATAATGGTTGAAGAATACAGATTTTGTAATCTTTTCTGTTTTAATAATATGATAGGGGTGGGTTAATGCTGGTAATACAATATCATATTTTCCAGGGCTGCTTTCTCCAACGTTAATATTAATTTGGCTATCAAATTCAACAATCTCAGTTATCTCAATTGAATAACCTGAACTTGGTTTCATTCCAAAGTAGGAAGCTATAACTGTATTCTCAGTAAAATTAATAGTGGGTACATCCGGTACAGGCACCTGGTTTGAGAATGTAAGAGTCCATAATTCCACCCACTCCTGCTGATTGTATATTACATAATCTGTTTTGTTACTATGATTTGACCATGGTCCTTTATCAATTGTCTCAAAATCTAGTTGTTCTCCTACTCCGTTACTTGATATAATGCAAATATTTCCAGTAATGTTAATTATTAAGAAGCTGATAAAGGTCATGGCGTAAGTGATTCTCATTTCAATTTGCTTAAAGATGGTTATCTATTTAAATATTATTGGGGAAACTAAATGAATTGATAATAATATGAAAAAATAAGGATTGTAAACATTTGATGATGACGCTCAGATGTTAGCTGAACAAAAATTCTTTCTTCTTTTGTTTTTAGTTAATTTTTTGATTTTTATTATTTCTTAAGTATTGAAATTTTTATTAAATTCATAGTTTTACTTCAGTTTTTTCATGAAATTTTCATTGAAATCAGACTCTGAATTTACCTTTCCAGAGGAATATGATGAATATTATACCTACTATGTAGAATATGCTAAAAATATCAGATCAAGGAGAAACTTACCTTATCAACAGATAATGTGTTCAAAATGATTATTATTTCGTACGTTTTCATCCTCTATGGAATTTTTAATCATAATTCAGGGATTTTTTCTAATAAAATCTTATCAAACTTACTTAATACAGAAAATATTAAATCCTGCTCTTTAAAGATAAGTTCAAAATCTAATGGGATCTTGTCTCCTAATTTGAGACGCGAATCTTTAATTTTAGACAAGTATATTGATGATACAGTTCCATCCCCATGAATATAGGCATTCCTCAGTTGTTTAAACTCATCAAGTTCATTAATAACACTTTGATCTAATTCTACCTTAAAACCATAAGGTTTTTCTGATATAAGTTCAAAAAATTTAACAAAGTCATTTCTTAGTAGTTGCTCTGTAACTGCTTCAGCTTTTTCTTGTAAAATTAAATCGAAATCCTTGTTTTTCTCTATAATTTGTTTTATTGTTATAGTTTTTTCTTTAAGTGAATCGGGATATTTCAATATGAGGGATTTGATACCACTAAATAAATATTGTTCAAATTCACTATAAAGAAAGAGAAGATGAAACCTGTTAAAAAAATCTCTCAAATTTTTGTTGATACTTCAATTTTTTATCGATTCAAGATGAATCGTATAAGTATTTAATTCACGTTAGTTTATCTTGAATTTCGATGGTAAAATAAAATTTGTTATTGTCTTTTAAATGAATATGAGTTGTAAAGTAAATGTCACATAGCATAGATGAATTTATAAACTCAGGATGATTACAATGATTATGAGCAAACTCAAAAAAGAGTTTGCGTCGAAGAAAAGGAATTAATAAAAAGGTTTGGAGAATCTTATAAAGACTATAGGAATAATACGAGAGCTTTCTTTGTAAAAATGAAAGATATAGGTAAACTTCTCTCTTTTATCTTGGGAAAGGATGAAAAATACGGGAAATAGATACTCATAATCATTTCGAGAAATAAGCCGTAGTGTATTATCCTATAGATGTGAGTTTCTAAAATCTTATATAAATTCAGTTAGACTAGATTATCTTCGATTAAAATTGTGTATTCCTAAAATTAAAATATAAAAAAGTAAAAAAAAGGTAATAATTATTTCTTTTCTCTTAAATTTGTTCTATCTTTTAGATCTAAACTCTCTTCTTGAATCTTTTCTTGAATACTTTTACCCTTTGGTTTAATTCTTGTCTCATATGATTTAATACGTTTTTCCATTACATCAAGCTTTTCTTTCAAGGATTGATTTGATCTGAATATTAAAAAGGCTAAACCGACAAGACCACCT
>CAZBNW010000017.1:0-31708 GCA_964493385.1 uncultured archaeon
ATTTATTATTTATTGAAATTCTCACAAACTCTATGAGACATTCATTTAAATTAGCAGGTGATCTAAACCTAATAAAAATGAAGAAAGAAAGAGCCCTATCAAAAATGGAATTGCGTGTAATAAATGTAGTTCAATCTATGTCAAAAGATACTAATATAATTGTTAACTTAAATAACATAGTTGAATTAGTAAGTGAAGAAAATAAAGATTTAGTTATTGAAGCCATTGAATCACTAATCAGACAAAATATTATACTATCCATAAACGATTAAGTTTCAACAAAATATTCATTACCAATTATTTTTTTTTTCACTTTTTATATTAACAATATGAAAAATCTAAGATTTTCTTGTACTAGATGTGGTAATTGCTGTACTGATAAGAATACATTAGTGAATCTTACATATTTAGATATATTAAGAATTAAGAATGGTTTAAATTTAGACATTAATGAGATTCTTGATATAATAGGATTTTATATTTTTGATAAACCTTTAACTAATGAAGACAAAAAGAGAATGATTATAACTCCTATGGAAACGGAAAGAGGTTTAGCTTTTATTGGTCTTCTCAAAAATAGTCTAGGAGGGTGTTATTTCTACAATTCAAAAAATAAAAAATGTTTAATTTATGAATTGAGGCCAATGTTTTGTCAAACATTTCCATTTTCGTTTAGGCTATTGGATGGAAAGAAAGATGAAACTAATAGCAAAATAGATATATTCTACACTGAAAAAGGCAAGCAGTATTGTCCTGGAATTGGCAATGAAGCACCTTTCATTGATAATGATTATTGGATTAAAATAGGCAGAAAAACATTGAAAGCTCTCAAACAGAATTACAAAGTAATAAAAGAATGGAATAAATCAGTTAGAAAAGGGAAGATAATACCAACCACCAAAAAATTTCTTATTACAATTTTTAATTTAAATGATTTTTAGTATTTTCCTCTTTACCCTATTTAAAAATTCATAGGAGTATATTGTGAACTTGCTAATAATGCCCAATATAACATCTTTAACTCTATTTTATAACCCAATATATCTTTTCGCCAATTAAAATCATTATCAAGATTTTCTATACTGAAAAAGCTTGTTGAATTTATAATGAAATTTAATAAATTACTACATAGTTCGGGGTCCTGCTCCTTTAAATTTAGCAGATCTAAAATCAATAATACATGTGCTGATTCTGTTATTAAATCACCTGCAGAGTTGTTTGGGGTTATTAACCTTTTTATCTCTTTCATATAAGTTGTTTTAAACTCAATGAGATTTGCTGTTTTATTCAACAGTTTTATTGATGCTAAATGGTTATAAATATCTAAAGGTGGATTAAATTTTTCCAGCTTTAACAAATTTACATTAAAAATGAGTTTTAAAATGAAATTTTTATCTAAGGTAACTTTTTGCTTTTTTGCCATTAATTTTAAACAAAGTAGTGAATATAAATTCAATTCTAATTTTTCTGGAATGAATTTTTCTAAATCTGATTTGAGAAAGTTTTCAATTTCAAGAAGATCAATTATATCAGTTTTATTTAATAAATCTAATTCTGAAAGAATCGCTAGTCCAAAAAAAATATTTTTTGAATCTGGTATATTATCTTTTGATGAACTAAATATTTTTCCGATAATAAAATTCTTTAAAATTTCAAATATTTCTATATTGGTAAAAGGAAATTCGATATTTAACATTTTTAGGATAGAAATAAAATAATATAAATTCTCTAGATGAAAAAAATTTTGGTTTACTACTTTTGAATTTATTAAATTCACTTTATCAATTTTGAATTGATTACTTATACTAGAATGAATTGGTGAAAATTGTCCAAAATAATCAAGGAAAGTGTCACTATCAGTTTCAATGGGGATTTCTTGATCTTTCTGAGGAAGAATTTTAGCTTGAGATGTTATTTCTTTAGAAATCAATTCCCTATCTAAATTTACAATTGACGATTTTAATAGATCTTTCTTAGGTGTTTTCAGTGTTTCAATGATATCTTGTTTAGCTTCTTGTAATTGTGCTAATATATTCAATTCTGAAATTTTCTTAGATTTAATGGTTAAATCCGTGAAATTAATGTAATTATCATAATTTTGTTGTTTAAACATTTCTATGTTATTTGGAACACTAAAATGTTTCTTCTTAAATTCATTTAATTTTGAAATAAAATTCGGTGGTAATAATTCAAATAAATTTAAATTCTCAAGTTTTTTAGTATCGATATCAAGTAGATATTCAATTAGAATTTCGAATAATATTTTATTCACATTATTTTTTAAGTAAATCTCAAAATAAGAATTATAATCTGGATATTCCGTTGTATCTTTACTTAAAGAGTTTATAAAATTATTTTGATTTTCATTTAATTTATCTATTGATACGCCAATTGTATTTAAACCAGTTTTAATTGCTTTCAGCATCTTTCCAAGAGTGTTTTTTAAATGTTTTTCACTTTCCTTTTGAGTTTTTTTGTTTAAATCAATTTTTTTATAGGCAATAAGATCTTTTAAGTAAGAATAACTTTTTTTGTAATAATCTAAAATCTCATTTCTCAACGTTGCTAAAAAATCAGTTAAAATATCTGCAATCTCTTTCATGTCTTAAAAATTTTATTATATTCAATAATATATATTGAAAGTTATATATCAATATTATTATTTATATTATAACGAATATCATGAGTTTTTATTTCATGGGCGAGGGTTCTAACTTTAACCATATTGCAGAAGACTACCATTCGAAACGAAAAAAACCATGGCGACCGCTTGAGTTTTTTTTAAAACATTTAAAAAATAAGGGGTATATTTTTAAGGGGATTATTTTAGATTTGGGGTGCGCTAATGGAAGAAATTTTAAAATAATGAGTACACCTCCTAATAAATTAATTGGAATAGATCTCTCTCTTGAATTATTAAAAATAGCTCAATCGAATTTAAAGGATATTAATCAATATTCTGAATTTGAATCAAACTTTATTCAGCTTCTACTTGGAGACATAGTTAATCTTCCTATAAGACAGAAATCAACACATAATATTTTCTCAATCGCAACAATACATCATATAAAGAAAAAATCTGAGAGAAAAAGAATAATAGCTCAAATATATGAATTATTAAGAGAAAATGGGAGTTTTATTCTTACAGTATGGCGCAAATGGCAAAAAAGGTTTAGAAGCTATTTCCTTTTGGAATGGTTTAAAATAAATTTTTCTATTAAATTTAAAAAACAGCAAAAAATTATTGGTTTGGAAGAATTTGGGGATAAATTTGTCCCTTGGACACTCTCAAAAGAACAGAAAACATATAGGCGGTTCTATCACTTTTTTTCTAAACATGAGCTTAAAAAACTGTTGAAGATTTTTAATATCATCGAGCTTAAGATAACAGGAGGTCCTACTAATCGAGATAACTTTTTTATTTTTGCCCGTAAACCTATAAATTAATGACATACTATTGAATTATAAGAATTCAATATATATGGTTTAAAATCTTCATATTTATCCTCAATCACCGAAGTATGAATGTTAAATAGTCTCTCTGTAATGTCGCAATAAAATATACAATGTATTACTTTTTCATGATAATATCTCTTTCTTATCATTTTATTTCGATGTCCATACCAAAACGTTATTTCATGGCTCATTAACCAATCTCTCTCTTTCTCAGTTACAACAAAATTAATTGCATTATATGTTGCGATACTGCTTTCAACCTCTTTATAATAAAAAAGATTTTTTCTCTCTTTTTTTTCCCAATTCACTTCCAATTTTGAATTTGATCCCCATATCTCGTCATATTCGTCCTGCGAATGCAAAATAATAAACCCTTGACTCCCATCGCCATTATATTCTCTCTCTCGATACCAAATTGGCATTTTATTAATTATGATTCGGCATTCTGGTTTACTATAGACGAAATAATTATATTCCATATCATTTCCCGCTTACTTAGTTTTATTTCAAGAAATAGAATTATTTCTAAAATAAATTTATTGTTTATAAAATTTCTGCTAAAACAAAATTAATTTTAAACCAATTTCCAATTGATTAAAAAGAGAATTTCTAAGAAGTTAGAAGTCTATTTTATTAATTCTTTTCCTTCGTCAACCCATTTTTGTAGTCTTTGTAAAGATACACCCGTTATTAATGATGCTAATTCTTCAGGATTTTCTTTGCATAATTCTTCTATATTGTTAACACCAAGCTCAATAAATTTTTTCGCTGTTGTAGCTCCTAATCCAGATAATTCTGTTAAAGGAGTCCCTGCAGCCTTGACTTTAACTTTTTCTATTTTAACTGGTTTTACTTTTTCTTTCTTTTTAGGTTTTGGAATAGGTTTAATCGGAGTTACTTTAGGTTTTACCACCCTTTTTACTTTTGGTTTTTCTACTTTTGGTTTAAATGGTGTTCTCTTTTTCTCTTTTTTAACAAATGATTTTCTTTTTTTACCTTTTTTCTTTGGAGCTTCAATTGATTTCAATTTCTCAATGTTTTCATTATAAACTGATTTTCTGAAATAATCGATTTTAATATTCAAATCCTCTAATAATTTAACCGTTTTACCAGCTTGTTTAATTTCTTTTAAAGAAAAGCCTTCACCTTCTCTTAAATGAGCATCTTTAGAGGGACTTTTTACCACAGCGATAAGTTTTTGTTTGCTCTCCATAACAAAATCATCTAAATTTTAAATTGTAATTTTGATAAATCTCTAAAGCATTTATTTTTTTCTATTTAGAGGTAGGCAGAGTACATTCTTTACAATTTAATTTTTAAATTTTTATAATATCAAGCTGCTCTAACTTTTTTAAAATATCATTTATTTCAGTTAGTTTTCTACTAAGAATTCTCGAAATTTTTAAAGGAGAATTTTTGCCAGTGCATTGTAAAGCCACCTGAAAATCAAAATCTGTTATCATTCCCATAGATAGAACTTTTTCTAACACACTTTTGACTAATAATAAGTTTGGAAAAACCTCAGCTATGCGACCTCCAATTGTAAGATTTTCAATATCTGCAACTAATGTATGAAATCTAGTTTTATCTGTTGTTGCTCTGAAAGTTTTAAGATCAGATTGATGTTTTTTCCAAAAACGATTTGCAATTTTATGAATTATTTCTTCAATTTTATCAGAATTATCGTCCGCATCTGAAATAGAACAGAATAATATCCTTGATAATGGATGATAATAAATAAGAATAGTTGAATCTTCAGATTGTAAAACTCTATCCATCTCATTTACTCTTCTCCCTTTAGACATCGCTTCTTGAATTACATCAATGGTTGTATTAATTGCATTAAAAAATCCAGTTAAAATATCATCTTGAATTTTCTTTAATTCTTTAAATGTTGACTCTAAAATAGATATTCCGTTATCCCCGTCAATTAAATATATCTTATAAATCAATTCTCAAGAAAATTAGTATTTTTTAACTATATTAAAATTATAAAAATTCACTCTTTTGAATTCTTACATAACTTTTTCTTAATAGTTAAAATTAAAAATAGAGATTTTTATTTCTAATACAAAAAATATCAAAGTTTTATGGTTTAAAATATGAAAACTAAAGTTGCTTTTGTTTTTTTGTATTTTCTTATTTTTCCATCACTCAATTCAATAGGTACATCTCTACTCACACCCCCTAATGCAATAGTAACATATCCTAATTTATCTCTTTCTGGTGAAGGCGTTTCTAATTACAATATTTCCCAGAGTGTTACTTATGAAGTAGTAATCAATTTTACTCTAACTCATAAATCCGGGGTAGGAATATATCGCTTTAAATTTGCCAGACTCAATAATCGCATGCCTAATTCATCATTAACCCAGTATTGTCCACCCTATCAAGAGAGTGTGCTTAATTATACTAAAATAACAAACAATATACCTGGTCAAATTAAAATAGGCCATCATGATAAGTTTAACAATACATATGATTCATTTAATGCCTCTCTATCGATTGATGCTAGTGTTACATACGACATAAAATACTATGTAAAGTTAAATAGCATTTATTTTCAAAATATTGAAGATACTGATATAGGTGCGTATAACACTTCAGATGAGATTTTTGATTTATATTGCAACAACTCTGAACCATATTATGAACGAGACGATGCATCATTAATTAGCCAATCTAATAGTATTGTAAGTCCTAGCGACAAACTTGTTGAAAAAGCTGAAAAGATTTGTAATTGGGTTTCAAATTATTTAACATTTAATGAAACTATGCCGATTCAGGAAAAAGGAGCCTTATGGGCTTACAATAACCAACAAGGTGATTGTAGTGAATACTCAAGTTTAATGGTTACATTATTAAGGATTCAAGGGATCCCCGCTCGCAAAGTTACTGGATTCCTAGTATCAAACAATCCAGCAATTAGACCTACAGCGGGAAATTCCTGGAATTTCTATACTAGCCATTTAACTACGACAATGTTAGGGCATGCATGGGTAGAATACTATGTGCCTGAGATTGGTTGGATAGCTTGTGATCCTACTTGGAATGAACAGTCAGATTACTTTAATAGAATTGATTTTCTTAGATTTAATTTAAATGTTGGGGCAAACTTCTTTTTTCCGCCTTCTGCTACTGTGAGCGAATTCGGGAATCCAATTATTGGGTATATTGATGGTGATACATACATATCTGATTATAATGTAAAAATAACTGTTCTTGAATCAAATCTAGCTCCTTTGAGTCCATTTCCAATATTTGTTGTTATTTTTATTGTGGCAGGTTCAGCTGTTGTTTTAATTACAGTTGTTCTATTATTGAGAAGAGGAAGTAAAAAAGAAATTACGTAATAAAAATATTAATTCTAACTTTTTTTCTATTCTTTAAATCTCATATATATGTATGAATTAAATCAATGAGGTTTTTGGAGAAGTTAGGCAAATTTTTCTCAATTTTATCTATTTCTAAAGATTTCTCCAAAAATAGAAGTAAATACAAATTGTATTTCTCAACGGTTATTTTTTTAAAGATAACTTTTTTAGACTCATCAGAAATTCCGGAAGATACTATAAAATCTTGTTCTAACAATTTAAATTCTTTAAAAGTAGAATACAAATTTTTAAAATAAGGGGCAGAAATTTCAAAAACTTTTCCAAAAATATCGGTTTTAGAGAAGTTCGATAATATTATGCCATTTTCATTAAGAAGCAATATAGCATCTGAATTTGTTTTTTTAGCAAACTTTTTCAATTGATTTCTAAATAGTTCACGATTAGGACTTAATTGAGATAAACCAAAAGAATATGCGGAAATAAGGCTCCAATGATCAAAGATACTTGTCTGGAAAATTTTGATAAAAAATCTCTCAGTATTCTTCTTGATTTCATCTGCAATTGCTTCTAAGTTTTTGAAAATCTCTTTAGATCCTTTAAGATCAGGATCAAATTTATGTAGACAAACCACAATAGGTGGAAATTCATCTAATTCTATTAAGGAGTTTAATATTGTGCTAAATAAATTTAATGCTTCATTTATTCTTTCTACATCTTGGATATCAATGAAAAAAAACATTAAATCAATATTATATAAATAAATTTTGCTTTGTTCAAGAAATTTTTCTCGATACTTTTTTTGTCCTCCTAAATCCCATATTGAGATTTGTGAATTTTGTTCCTCAAAAATATTTTCTTCTGTTCTTTCTACGCCTTTAGTTGGTAAAACTTTTATGATTTCTGAATACCTTTTTTGGATTCCTAAAAAAAAGCTTGATTTGCCCGCCCTATCTAATCCCGTTAGCAGAATTTTAATTTGTCGTCTAGTTGAAAATGGATCTTTTAATTCTTTAGTAAATTCAAATAACTCCTCTCTTAATTCATCCATAATATCTTTTCGTTCACTACGATTCTTGTTAAGTTGAATTTGTGTAGCAGCTTTATCCATTATGATTCTTAAATATTTCATATTTTCATAGAAAAAAACCCTATCACTTTCATCAATTAGCACAGTAATAGTTGCTGCTAAAGCCTTACCACGAGCTTTAAGATCAGGTATAAGGAAAAAATAAGTTAATCCATTTAATTTTATGTCAGGAAAAGGTAATATTCCAAAATAGTTTACACCCTCTGTTCCTTCACCATTTTGATATTTACTATCCCCCATCAAAAGTGAAATTGTCTTCATGGCGATAAGGAGCCCTGCGCTTTCATCTAAATTATAAGGCCAGAAGATCTTCGGTACAGGTCCATTCTCGTCAAAAATGCTTAAAACAATTGCTTTTATGATATCTGATTTGAAATCCGCTATTTTTTCTTCAGTTGGTTTATTTTTCTTTGGTTTATCTTTTGTTTTTGTCAAAGAATCCCCATTTTTTTATTAGAAAGCTCTTGATATATTAAAAGTTCAATGCAACTTTTATTTAGAAATATTATAAAATCTTAATATTACTTTACTATAATCAAAAAACCCATTATTATTAAATACTTTTTTTACCAAAAATCAAAAGAATTTCCAGAATTTAAGAATAAAACTTCAAACGTGATATACTTGAATCTTTACAAATGTCTCTTATAAAATCTTTAATGGTTAAATTGCTAAATTTTAAGTCGTTTAAGGAAATAAGTTCAATTGCTCCCTCATGAATGAATCTATGGAAACCTCCCTGAATTTCTATCCTAGTTAATATGTTGATCTTCACATCATCACGATAATGAACAGAGTTAGTATAATTTTGATTATTAGATAATAATTTAATATCTTTTGGAAAATGTTTTAGGTCTAATTTGGTAAATCTATGAATTGCTTTTTCCGAAAGGTTTTCACTTAAAATAAATTTTTTATTATATCTTTCCGATAATTCTGAGCATATTTTATTTATCTCATTTAAAGTTTTCATGCTAAGATTAATCGCTCCTGAATTTTCATGAAGTTCATAATTAGTTAAATAATTCATTGATTCATTTAATCCAACTAGACTAATGGATAATCCTTGATTTTCCAATTTGAATAATGGCTCTCCGTCGATGATACCCCTGCAAAAAGGCAAATGATCTGAATTTATTCTTCTTTTTATTATTTCATATTTCTTTAATAAAATGTTTGAACATAATTTTATTTTCGAATTTAATAATTCCAAAAATGAATCTTCATTTCTGCTAAGATATGCATACCGTGGTAAGTTTAAACTAACATTTTGAAGGATTCCAAAATTAGCGTAATTTTTTTCAGAAATTTGTTTGATAATTTTATCTTTATAGATATCTAAGCACAAATTCACAAAACATAAAGAGCTCATTATCTCAATTTCATTCCAAAAATTCGAATAAATATTATCAATTTCAGCTATTAACTTATTATCTAATATTAATTGATGCTCTGGTGTTGGTACAGGATTATTATCATACCCTTCTTTATAAACATGGATAAGAGCTTTAAATAATTTTTTAGCTTCATCATGATAATTTCCATAAACATTTTTAATTTTTCCACTAGGTCCAACAGCAGGAACCTCTGAAAACGCTTCAAAAATAGAATGAGATGAAAATATTGATGTTTGTGAGATTTCATGTCCAATTATAACAGGTAATTGATTAATCTCGTAAATAAAGTTCCGAATCCCTCGAATTATTTTTTCTTCAGAGGAATCTTGCACATATGGAGCTAAAAAAGTAGTAATAAAGTTAAAACCTTGATTTCCATAAAATTCACTTTGTGTCATACCCCGCCATTTAGAGAGATGATATAAAGCAGAAGTAAGATCCTGTGCTGGTTCTTGCTTAACATACCCCGCTGAGTAACCTATTGGAGGAAGACCATTTTTTAAAATTAGTCGAGGATCCCACATTTGACTAAATGGTCTTAAATCGAAATAATTTAATCCATTAATATGAATATCACCAGCAAGATGTGCTTTGGATTCCTCACTATCTAATATTCTTAAATGAGCATATTCTTCAGCTATTTGGTCTGCTGCCCAATGATGGATTTTTTCTGGATTTATCCGCTCATGTGGTTTATCACTTGGCCCTTTTTCAAGAATTTCTTCATAATCCATTAATGGTATTCCAATTCGGGTATATAATTTACGTTCATTTTCAAAATGTTGTTCTGAAAGTATAGAACAGACTATTTCTCTAATGTGTGGGCCAGAAAGAAATTTAATACCCGAACTGATTATTCTTCTTACTACTAATTCAGTTATGTGGTTTGCATCTGTTTCATTCATTCCTGTTTCTTTTAATATACTGTCAAAAATCTTAGATGGATCGAATTCAGTAATATTCCCTTCAGTTCTAAATACTTTAGGTAATAAATCCATTTTAATCTTATAAGATGATTTTAATATAGTGTTGAAATATTCACATTGATTAATAATATCTAAGAGACTTAAAAAAAAAAATTATTAATGGATTAAATTCAAAGGTTAACCATTAATTATTAAAGAACTAAGAGAAAACTATTATATTGACAATACTCTCTAATTTCTAACACTTTTTATATTCAACTTTTTTGAAAATTTTTAAACTGAAACCTCTCTCTTTACACACCTAAAATAATGTTTAGAATTTTCATACTCTCTCTATTTTAATTTAATATATTAATTTATAAGAAATCATGAAATTATGTTCTGAGTTATCATTAAGACAGTTTTATACTGAAATTCATTATATTCTAAAGGAGACTGATACAAATGTTATTGAAATTTGGTGGGAAATTTCAGAAGTTCCTTTCTTAAGTCGATTTAATAATTCTGAGTTAAGAGATTTTTTAGGGAATTTCAATTTTGTTTCTCTTCGGAAAGGAAATTATCTAGACTATATTGTTATTAATAAAATATTGTTTATCATGGATGCTATCAATATATTACAATTAGACATCAAGCAAATTTCTGAAATATTAAATTATGATGGATTTGAAAGCTTAGTTCAAGAAATTCTTTTAAAAAATAATTATATTGCTACAAAAAATTTCAGATTTACAGATACATCAAATTTCAAATCTAAAACCTCTCAAAAAAGATATGAAATTGATATTATTGGAGTGTATTTAAAATATGTCTTACTTATAGATGCAAAACAATGGAAGCGTAAAGATTCATTTAGTGCTCTAAATAAAGCAGCAAACTTACAATATCGTCGAGCTATCGCTTTAAAAAAGAATCCTGAAATCTTTTCTCGACTAATTCAAAAATTAGTAGGCATAAAATTAAATTTAAAAAGACGATTGCCATTCATACTAATACCAGTTATGGTAACCTTAGAAGATAATAGTATTAAAATAAATAATAATCAAATTCCCCTTGTTTCTATTTATGAATTAAATTCATTTCTACAAGAACTACAAAATAATTTAAATTATTTTAAAGTTATTAAAATAAATAAGATAAACATACAAAAGAGATTAGATTGAATGTATAATAAACCCAATATATACTATTATAATACTTCTATTTTTTTAATCCTAAATACTCTTTTAATTGCTTTTTTACTATATTAACAGCAAAAGAAATTATTCCACTTTTGACTTTGGGATGTGAAAACAATATTAACATCATATCTTTAACACTTGGATTTTCTCTATCAATCGGGGCAAGATCTAAAACTCCATCTGTTCCTCTCACTGAAATAGAATTTAATGCACCAGCATCTAATCCCTCTATAATATCAGTTCCTATCATTGAAAGATTCATTCCAATGGTTGCAAATAAAGAATCAGAAATTCTACTTGATATTGCTGATGCCAATATTGTTCCATCTGTTTTGATGATTGCTGAAGCTTCAATATTTAAATCTAATGTTAGTAATCGTGTTAAAATTTCATTCATACTGGAAGGTGGTATTTTCCCTTCTATTTCTTTTTTTTCTATTGTTTTAACTTTAGGTATTTCTAGTTTCTTAACAGAAATTTTTTTTGAAAGAAATCCTAGCACATCAGTCATATCTTTTTCTAATCTTTTTTGTTTCAAAACAGACTTATCACTTTCTGTGGTCTCTAATGGAATCGGGGATATTAGAATTTCTGGTTTCTCATTTTGATCTTCTATAACTGAATTTCTAAGTTCCTTAAAAGCATCCGAAATTACATCCCTAGATCTAGAAGGTGGAGTTAGAGGAGAAGGAGGAGTTCTTAAGCTATTACGGGAATCTATAATAGAACCTTTATATGGTTGAGCTGGAATTTCTTGTAAAACCTCTGGGTCAGTTATATCAGATACAGTTTCACCCTCCACAGGAGTCTCATTCTCAAATTCTTCTTTTGAAGGTACAGGAATTTCATGCAATTCATTGGCGTTGCTAATTTTCTCCTTTTCTTTTGGAATCTCTTCTAATTCTAATTTTTCTTTCAGTTCAACAGAATCGTTAATAGGGTGTTCAATTGGTTTTTGTTCTTTTTTCTTTTCTCTACCAATTCTATGGCTCCGTGATCGAGATCGTTTAGAGGAGACTGGTAGTAAAGCACCACATTTCCTACAAGTGTGACTAATGGCTTCATTATTTGTAGTGCCACAGTTTTGACAGATAATCAATGAATATTTTCAACTCTTTGATTGCTTTAGTTAAATTCTTAAATCTTTAAGGTCTATTACTCTAAGATTTGTAGTTTTTTAGGTTTTTACTATATAATCTATACATAAAAATTTAATTTTATTAATGTTAGTAATAATAAAATAAATTAGAATGCTCTCAAAATAGAAAATATTTAATTAAAGTAACCTATCTATATAGAATCTCTTTTAATAAATTTGCAAAAGATTCAAGATCTTCTTTATGAAAAACTGGATCTTCTTTAAGAAGCAATAGATAATATGGAGATGAATCTTTTTTTAAATTAATTTGTTTAAATATGAAATTTTTGCCAAATCTTTGAACAATCATTCGACTTTCATATTTTTCTTCCAATACACCAGTGTATTGAAATGAATCATTCAGCGTCAAGAAGTATGGCGTGCTAGCGGTTAGTAAATGTCGTACTTCCTCATCTTTATAGTAGGAACCAATTATAAGTGAATTATCGTCAATAATTACAACTCCTTCTGAATCAACTTTTTTCGCAAATTCTACAATTGTTTTTTCAATCAATTCTGATTTTGGATAGAGACTTAAAAGAATTTCAGACATGGCAGTAATAAGTGAACCAAAATCATAAATTGAGGTTTCATAATAATATAATTTTTTATAATCTGTAGCAGTTCTTATTTTATCTTTTAAATCTATTATTAAAGCTTCCATTTCATTTTGAGCACTTCTCCTTAAAGCAGGATCATATTTGTGAAGAAATATATATATCGGAGGTTCAATCTCTAATTTTTTAAATTGCTCTATTACATCTTTAAAATAACTCATAGCTTCTGGAATTCTAGGTTTATTTTGGGCATCAATTACATAAATCGCTATTTCTGTGCCTTCAAAATATTTTCCTGGATTTTTCAGATACGCAATTCGGTAAGCGGCTTGTCCACCTAAATCCCATTCTGAGATTTCTTTGCCCAAGAAATCGAATATTCTTCTCTGAGCCCCCCTTGTTGGAGATAAAATGGCGATTTTAGAAAATTCTCTTTGAAGAGCTAATATTATACTTGTTTTACCTGCGTCGTCTAATCCTGTAAAAAGAACCTTATAAGGAGCCACTACTACTTCTGGTTCTTCCTTTTTAAGGTATAATATTGATTGTTTAAGATTTTTTTCCAAAATAAATTTCACCTTTAAGGTTACATGAGTAAAATTTCAAATATATTATTTTGTAAGATAAAAAATTATATAATACTTTATTTAGATTTTGATTATAAATTATTTTAAATAAATAATTTGAAATCTTAGTATCTTAGAATTTCTACAGGATTGGGAAACTCATCTTTGGTTTCAATACTTTTTAATGATTTAGCCAATTCTGGTTTAACCTTTATTTAAGAATACTCCTTTAAAATAAAAAATAAAATTGATTATCTTTTTAATAATTCCTTTAATTTCTCAATTGCTTCAAGGGGAGTCTCCGCTCCATAAATCATATCATATCTTCTATCGTCTAATTTTTGATTTGCTATTTTTGAGGACCATCCTTTGACACTAGACAACGCAACAATTGGTTTTTGATAGATCCAAGCGAAACAAATCTCAGATAATGTGCCAGCTTTACCGCTAATCGCTAAACAAGCATCACCGCTGAGAACTACCACAATATTTCTCGCTTGTGAAAATGGACAAGGAATAACAATATCAACATATTTATTCGCAGCGGTTTTTTCTACATGTGGAATAATTCCAATCGTTAATCCATTTTCATATTTCACTCCTTTGCAAACAGCTTCCATCACACCAGAAAGCCCTCCACAAGCTACAATAAATTTATTTTGAGCAAGTAGTCTACCTATTTCAAAAGTTATTTTTTCTGTTTTTTTATCAATTTCACTTGCTCCCAATATTGACACAATTCCATTAAACTGTTCTTTAAAATTAAAATTCATACACTTTAGGCTCTTATAAAATTTTTTTTTTAATTTTAATAAACTGAAAATCTCTAAAATCTAAGTACATCAATTGATTCTGATCCATTATTTAATTTCAAGAGATTTTTATCTTCAATAATTTTACCTATGATTTCTGCATGTAATCCATGCTTTCCAAATAGTTCAATCAATTCTTTACAATTATTATCTGTAGCAGTCAATATGTACGAAGTAGTTAAATACATTTTAATATAAGTTTCTAAATCATATTTATTCTCTTTTAAAATAGGAGGAATTGTTAATTTGTTAACATTCACATCAGCACCTACTTCGGAATATTTTATCATTTGTAAAAGTGTTCCAAAAATCCCACCGTTCGAGATATCCTTAGAAGCATTCGCTATATGTTTTTTAGCAACTAAATTCATAGCTTTTCTACTATTAAGAACTTCTTCTGAGGTTTTAAACGTAGTTGTATCATAGTACAATTTACTAGCTTTTCCAATTCTTCCATCAAAATCAACTGTTAAGATAACATTATCACCTACTTGAGCATTACCTGCAGAAATATAATCTTCTTTATTAATTTCTCCTATCATTGTAGAACTTAACTCAAAGCATTTACTATGAATGTCAGTATGGCCTCTTATAATTGGTACTTGAAATTTATTAGATCCTTCACAAATTCCTCTTAATAATTCATTACAAGTTTTAAGATCCTTTACAGAAATGATTATGCTTGCTGCTAAGGGAGTACCTCCACACGCATAAATATCATCAACACTAACTAAAATAGAACTAAATCCCGCTCCAAAAGGAAATCGCTCGATAAACTCGGTCCTTATTCTATCGGTAGTAACTAATATTAACTTCTCATTATTTCGTAAAGTCGCAGAGTCTTCACCAATGTCAGTAAAAATTCTATCATTTTTAAATGAGTTTTTATCAATATATTCAACTATAGGATTAATCTCTTTTTTTTCAGTTATATATTTATTATTTTTAATGCTTTCAGCAATCTTTTTAAGAATCATCTATGATTTAAATATAAAGCTATTAATAATTAAATTTGCTTAAAATAAATTAAGAAATTTAAAACTTAAAATAGATAAATTACTATTTAAAACAATGGAAGAATTACTGAACTCTTCAATTGTTAAGGGCTTTGTATTTAGTATTTACGGTGAATTAGGGCCGACTCCAATCTATTGTTTCCCTAATTATGTTAATGAGAAAGAATTGGAGGAGCTTATCAAAAAATCAGAAAAACAAGATGACCTTATTCTAACATATCGAGATATAACTCAAATCTCTATTAAAAATTTAAGTCTGTTTATTAGTGATAAGATAATTTCTGAAGGAAAAGATCTTCAAAAAATTCAATATTTTGCGATTCTACCTTATCCAGATTTTAATACAACATCTCTCACTTATTTCCATTATATTTATACAAATTTTTCTGATGTTCCTGTAGCAACAGCTTTTTCAATTTTAGTAGAAGAAAATAGGCGAAGTTTTTTATACAATAATATTAATAGAATTAAACCTGTAGTATTTGATTTTTTCAAAAATTTTCATAAAGAACTATATGATGCTTACCCTCCACGTGAATATATCGAAGATTTTTTTCGTGATCTTTTATTGAAATTAATCGAAATCGAACAAAGTCCTTCAACGCCTATTACTACACATAGAAAGATGAAAATCTTGTTTGCTGGTTTAGATGATAGTGGTAAAACAAGTTTTTTACTTTCAGTAGACCGAAAATATAGTAAATTAATTGGATTAAAACCGACTAAAGGGGCAAGCATTAAATCTATAGAAGCCTTAGGAGCAACAATATTTTTATGGGATTTGGGCGGTCAGAGAAAATTTAGAGAAAAATATATTGATAAGGCAGAGATTTACTTGTATGAAGCGGATTTGTTATTCTATTTTATTGATATTAGGAATAAAATAAGGTTTGAAGAAAGTATCGAATATCTTCAAAATTTAAAAGCTGTTCTGAAAGAATTTAATCAAAATACTCCAATAATATATCTCCTGTCAAAAGGAGATTCTGATATTCTAAATTCAGTAGAAATTAAAGAAAACATTGGGTATATCAAAAAAAAGTTAATTAAGATTACTCCCGATGAACCCTTAGAAATATATACTACAAGTATTTTTCAGATTTTTACAATTTTAAGAGCTTTCTCATCAGGTATATCAAAATTAAGTCCTAATAGAGATTTAATAAATCATAATCTTAGGAATTTTTCTTTAACGACTAACTCTTATTTAACATTGTTATTAAGTCTTGATGGGTTAGTGTTGGCAGATTTTTACAGAACTGAAGCAATGCAATTAACTAAAATTCCCAAATCAGAGGTAATGAATGTATTTGAAGTCTCAGCGCCCCAATTTACTATGCTATTTAAGATTTTTGCTAAATTTAAGGCTTTACAAAAGGATGAGGCTATATTTAAAGTCGCCAACTCAGTAATTCTTTTTAAAAGAATCAAGATTGAAGAAAATGCTATGTTTCTTCTTTTTTTAGTAGATGACGAGAAGAAAAAAAAATTGATCAACAAGGAATTATCAGGATTCTTAAACCAAACTAATGACTTGCTCTTGAGGTATATTGCTTAAAAAATAACTTTTAAGGGAGTACGTTCTGAAATTTTCTGTCTTTTAACTCTCTTTTGATAATATGAATTAACACCAGAAACTAGAGCAATTGCAGGCACAATACATTTAACAAATTTTATTGGCCCAAATAATATGAAGTCACTAGGAGCAGCGGCACAATAGGCCATAATTGAAGCAATAGCTCCACATCGTGCGTTTTCTCCATACTTTCTTATATAATTCCATCCATATATCGCATTAGCAGGAGCAAACCCAGTTGGTAGTCCCAAATCGGTTTTAACTAATCTTGTTGTTTCAAAATTAATGGAAATCGAGGGTAGATCTAAAACTGCTGTGTCAACGAGAATATTTTCAATATTTGCCTTTTGAGCTTTAGGAATTAATGTATCGTTTAAAAACTTTATCTTCTGTTTTGGAAATATGTATTTATTTCCAAATGTTAATATTACAGCATTTTTGACTCCAATATCTTTCAATTTATCCAAATTTTCATCGTTAGTATTTTCATCAATACTGTTTAATATAGCTCTGTCTAATAATCCTATTTCATGCAATCCTTTCATTGCAGGAATTCTAGAAGTATCATTTAACCCGTCAACTAAAAAGGGATATTCTACGTTATCTGCGATAAACTCACATTCTTTTATAAGCGCATCTGGATATGACCCTACAACATCAATTATTCCCTGTAATTGCGTATCTTCAATAATTTCAGTAAAAATATTTAACTCTTGTTCGATAAGATTTTTATCAATTTTACCTGTTTTTTCATCCAATAAAGCTGCATGTTTTGCATAAAAAACGGTTCCTATCATTACAATTGGATTTTCTCCTGGCTGGCCGCCGATTGAAACATTCCCAATTTGTACTGTCTTTTGTTCAGTTTCAAAATTTAGCACATTTCATTAACTCCTTAATTTTTATATAATTGATAAATAAAGAGATTACATAACTATTTTATTTTTCTATCTTAGTTCCAGAACTGTCTATGCTAAAGGGTTTATCCAGCATTAACAATTCTATAAAATCTGAAACATTTGTATCTGGAATAACTAAATTATCTTCTTCAATTGTATATCCAAACTTTTCTGCCCATTCAGAAATTTTTTCAGAATAATTTTTTCTGTCCATTCTTAAAACTTTACGCATCAGGTTTAATTTGACCTGATTTGAACCTTCTACAGTTATTTTTATCTTTTCCTTCCTTTTTTGCTTTATCGGTTCACTTACTAGTGTTCCAATATATATTATTGATAAAATAAATTCAGGAATCCATTTATGCATCAAAAGTACGATTATTGCTGCAATAAAAGAACTCGCAGCACTTATAGAGAAATGAATATCTTCCCAAGCATACCCTATATGATATAGATCGATTTGAATAACCATTCTTATGATGTTTACTACATAAAAGATAACAGATGAAACAATAAGAGCTTTTGTTTTACGCCATATGATATCTTCTTTTGTGTTTGGATCTTGACTGTGAGGAGTGAAAATGATAATTCCTGCGAAAACACATATTGCTTGTATACCTGTACAAAAAGTTTCAAAATATATTGGGTTCTTCCCTGGAATAAAAAACCTCCAATCATAAATTCCACTTGGTGCAAATTGTGCTTCTGCCCCCATATTGAAAAATAAATTTAAAAAATAAACTGTTTGTTTAACTACAATTTCATGCAACCAGTAATTGATTCTCAAATCAAAGAATAGATATATAAGATAAGCCGAAATTGGTGCTCCAATAGCGAATAAAATTAAAGATCTGATAGAAAAAATATACTTTCTTTCATTATATTCGATAATAGGGTTTTTAATTTTACTCCATCCCTTAAATTTTTGCATCTGTATTTTCCTCTTCTTCATTTGCATGTTTAAAATAGTAGTGAAACCTATCTATTATTATATAATTAAGAATAATTAGTAATGGTATCATTACGAATCCAAGATTAAAAAAATTCTCTGATTTTAATAATGGAATTGATAAACCAATTATAAATGCAAATAATAAGTTAATTGTTAGCATTAACCAGATATATATTTTTTTTAAAATCAATTGCTTCATTGTAAATAATTTTAAAACTTTAGTATATGGGAACAAATTATTCTTTATTAAAAATTTTTATTAGAAAGGTTAAAACTTAATTCTATTTAACATTATTTGTTATATAATTTTAGTAAATAGTTCAAAAAGACGATATCTCACTCGTTAGTTAATTATTTTTAATAATTTCATCTCTATAATGCTCTATTTTGACGAAGAAGTCTAAAATGAAAATTTTTGTGTAAATTAAGTTGAAAAAGTAGAATTAAATAGAATGTAAACTTAATAATTAAGTGTTAAAATTTAGGAGTAAGAAAAATTTCGGAGTCCATTAATGGTTCTTGATTTAACGCCAGAAGACGAAACTAGAAGCTTAACATATACTATTCAAAATATTGTTGTAAAAACATCATTAAATATTAGGGAAGATTTTGTTTTAAAAAATATTAATGCTAAATTAAACAATACCGAGTATAATCCAGAACGCTTTCCAGGTCTTTTCATAAGATTTAAACATCCAAAATGCGTAATCATCATTTTCAGAAATGGAAAAATAATTATGACTGGATTAAAATCATTTAATCAAATTAATTTAGCTTTAGAGCGATTGATTTTAAATCTTAATGATATAATTAAGATTGATATTGATAAAAATTCAATAAATCCTAAAGTAGTAAATATTGTAATTACTGCCAACTTCTATAAAAAAATTAACTTAGATTTAGCTGCATTAAAATTGGATAACAATATTTATGAACCAGAAGTTTTTCCAGGTTTAATATATCATTCATTTAATCCAGTAAAATCTGTTTTTTTGATATTTAGCACGGGTAAAATAGTTTTTACAGGTGTACGTAAGAAAGAAGTAATTGAACCAGCGTTAGTAAGTCTTGGAAAGTTATTGAATGATGAAAAACTGTTTATGGTACCTTAAAAATTCACAATCATTTATTTTGAATAATTTATATAGTATATCCGCTCACTTTAAATAAAAAATCTCAATGGATTAAACAATAGATGAGTAATTTAGGTCATTTGGATACTTGTAACAATTTATAATTCCAAGAAGACTATTAATAATTAATTAAAAAATTTCAGAATTGAATGAATATATATTAAGAGGCGGTTAGATATCGCATGGAAAGAAAGTTAAGAAGAATAATAACTGGTCATAATGAAGAAGGCAAATCAATTGTAGCTTATGATTGTCCTCCTACTGAAACTGGAAGGATGTGGGTTACAGATAGTTCTCCTGCAGATAATAAGCATAAAAATGATGCTGCGAAGCGAAAACTAGGACTTGAACCTCCATCAAATGGTTCTACACTTGGATTCTTTAAGCTATTTCCTGAAGATCCATCTAAATCAGCTGAGGAGGTAGAAAAAGAAACAGCAGCCTTTTTTGCAGCAGCGGACGCCTCGCATTGTCGCCCAGATACTTCAAGACACCCACATATGCATAAAACTAAAACTGTCGATTATATTATATTGCTTGAAGGAGAAGTTAAACTCCTTTTAGATGAGGATGAGGTGGATTTAAAACCATTTGATGTTGTGATTCAGCGGGGTACAAATCATGCATGGATAAATACTGGTTCTAAACCAGCTCTCTTAGTTGCTGTCTTGATAGATGCTGAGCCAATTTAATAATTATATTTTGCAGTTTATACAGTATTTATTTTAAATAAAAACAAAATTTTTTTTCTAAGTTATATTTTTTTTCTCATACCAACTAAATAATACTATATCATAAAAATATAGATCAAGTGAAATTTCTAATGTCAGAAGATGAAAAAGAAATTCAACCTTCTAAAGTGAATGAAAAAAAGGAAGATATTGAAAAAACAACTAAAGAAGAGAAACCTAAAGCAAAATTTACTTTTAAATGTACCCGCTGTGATAACTGCTGTGATGCAAGGGGACCTATACCTATAACATTATGGGATTTAGAAATGTGGGCAAGAAATGGTGTCGTTGCGAATTTCATGCCTTACTTAGATATATATCAAAAACCAGATGGTGGGATTGATTTAATTTTAAAACCTTTAGCACCTCCTCCAAAAGAGGGAGAAGAAGAAAAAAATGCCAAGGATCCGTTTGGAAGCGTACCTATCGAAGAACTGCTTGATGTAAAATGTCCTTTATACAATAAAGATGATAAGAAATGTTTAGTTTATGAAAATCGCCCGTTAAGTTGTCGAACATATCCATTAGAATTTGATGGAAAAAACTTTATTGTGGTTGATGCAGATTGTCCAGGCATCGGTGAGGAAGGTATGACAAAGGAAGAATTAACAGAAATGCGAGATACAGCAAAAATCATGCATTATGAATTGACTCGGATGAGAATTGCAATACCTGTATTAAATCAAATTATCTCACAAAAAGTAATGATGGATTTGATGCGGCAAAACATAGAAGCTATGAGTAAAATGAGTGATGAGGATAAAGCCAAACTAGATGAAATTTTTAAAAAGGGCCGTGAAACTCAAGAATAATTAGGTGATATCTATAAAAGAATTGAATATAAAAAATTCTAAAATTAGATTAGTCCAAGGAGATATAACTGAATTAGATACAGACGTTATTGTAAACGCTGCGAATGCCCAATTAATTATGGGAGGAGGTGTTGCGGGGGCAATTAGAAAAAAAGGGGGCCCAAAGATTCAAGAAGAATGCAATAAAATAGGTGGTACTTATGTTGGAGGAGCAATTATTACAACCGGAGGTAATTTAAAGGCAAAACATGTAATTCATGCGGTTGGACCACGAATGGGAGAAGGAAATGAGGATGAGAAATTAAAGAATGCCACTCTTAATAGTTTAAAAGTGATGGATGAAAATAAATTAAAAACAATCGCATTTCCTGCCATATCTACTGGAATTTTTGGGTATCCTATCGATAGAGCGGCTAATATTATGATTAACATTACGAAAGAATATTTAAATGGCAATACTCAAATTGAAGAAGTTGTTTTTTGTTTATATAATGCTTCAGATTTTGATATTTTTGAACAAGAATTAAAATAATTAATTTTTGACGTTACTTTTTTTATTAACGTTTAATTTATAATCAGAAGAATAATTATTAATAATTAGAGAAATACTCATATTCCGATTGCTTAGGAGTTTTTTTTTCGATGAGTGAATATAGATATATTAAATTCTTCGAAGATGTAAGAGTTAATGATGTTCCCCTTGTAGGAGGTAAGAATGCATCACTTGGAGAGTTATTAAGTTTCGGAATAGCTGTTCCACTTGGTTTTGCCGTAACTTCAACTGCTTTCGATTACGTTTTGGATACTAACTACTATACTATTAAAGAAAAAGAGGTATCACTTCGAGAGTTGATTGCAAGAGACATTAAAAAAATCTCAAATGAATTGAAATCAGAAGATATTAAGGCTGTAGAAAAAGTGGATAAAATTTGTGCAAATATTCGATATGTGATTGAACTATCAAAAATTCCAGATTCTTTGGCAGATGAAATATTAGATGCATACCATGAATTGATTAAGAAAATCGGAAACGAATCAACATTTGCAATTAGAAGTTCAGCCACTGCAGAGGACCTCCCAGATGCCTCCTTTGCTGGTCAACAAGATACACATTTGAATATTACTGGAGAAAAGGAAGTATTAGAATATATTTTGAAAGATATGGCATCTATCTTCACCACACGGGCTACAATGTATCGAGAAAGAGCTGGATTTGACCATTTCGCGGTAAAACTAAGTGTAGGGGTCCAAGAAATGGCAGGTGGTATAGGTGGAGTCAAGGCTTCGGGAGTTATGTTTACCGAGGATCCTGATTCTGGTAATCCTAACGTAGTTGTCATCAGAGGATCTTGGGGTTTAGGGGAATTAATTGTACAAGGAATAGAAAAAGGAGATGAATTCATTATCTTTAAACATGATCCTACAACACTCAGAATTATTCGTCGAGAACTTGTTAAGAAGGAAAAAATGATGATTTTTTCCAAGGGTACAGAAAAAATTGGTACTGAAGTTATATCCGTCCCAGTTGAAAAACAGATGCAGTACTGCCTAACTGATAAGGAAGTCTTAATCTTAGCAGAATATGCACAAAAAATAAGAGAACATTATGAAAAACGGATGGATATTGAATGGGCTGTAGGCAATAATGGGAAAGTTTATATTGTTCAAGCTAGGCCAGAAACAGTTCATTCTATAAAAGGTGATGTAGAAGAAATATTCTATCTTCTTGAAGATCCTAATAAATTAATTAAAGATGGTATGTTAGTAGAGAATACTGGTATTGCAATCGGACGCAGAATAGGGTACGGAAAAGTAAAAATTATTGAATCCATAAATGATGCTCATTTATTAAGAGAAGGAGACGTTTTGATTACTCAAGAAACAAACCCAGATTGGACTTCATACATGCAAAATCTAGGAGGCGTAATTACGGAAAGAGGAGGGCCCACTTGTCACGCAGCTATCGTTTCGAGGGAATTAAATATATCATCAGTCGTTGGTGCTGATAATATTATACAAATTATGAAAGAAAAACAACGGGATGGAATGGAATATGTAACAATCGATTGTAGTGAAGGAGAACCGAGAATTTGGATAAAAGATGTAGAATATGATTTTGATACAATTGAATTTGCAAAACTTCCTCTTACTCAAACTAAAGTTATGGTTAATTTAGGGATTCCTAAAGGGGCATTAAGTTCAGGCAAGCACCCAGATGGCACAGGCCTCGCACGATTAGAATTCATAATTAACGATGAGATTCAAATTCATCCAAATGCGTTAATCGATTTTGAGGCTCTTATTATGAGATATGATATTCTATTAGATCAAAGAAATAAGATTGAGAATATTAAAAAAAGCGATTTATATCATAAAGATCCTTTTAATCAAGAAATTTTTCAGTTAAGGCAAACATTAGATAAAATAAGAGAAATTACAATTGGTTACGACGGTAAAGAAGAATTTTACGTAGAAAAATTAGCTGAAGGCATTGCAACTATAGCTGCTGGAGTTTGGAAAACATTATCTGACGGAAGCCTTGCTGAGTGTGTAGTAAGACTTTCAGATTTTAAAACTAATGAATATGCAAATCTTATTGGTGGTTGGATTTATGAAGGAGAGGAAAACAACCCAATGCTCGGATTTAGAGGGTGTTCACGTTATGTACACGATGAATTTCAGAATGCTTTTATCTTAGAATTAAGAGCGATTAAAAAAGCTAGAGACTGGGGTTTAACAAATATTATACCTATGCTACCTTTTTGTAGAAGCCCAGAAGAAGCCCATAAAATAATGAATATTATGGAGAGCGAAGGATTAATCCGAGGTCAAGATGGGCTAAAAGTCTATGTAATGGCAGAAATACCCTCGAATATCATCTGTGCAGATATTTTTTGCCAATATTTTGACGGATTTTCTATAGGATCAAATGATCTTACCCAACTTACTTATGGTGTAGGAAGGGATAACGAAAAGATGATTCCCTTAATGAATGAATATAGTTATAATACAAATAGTGAAGCAATTAGAAGATCATTGACTCATCTTATAAAAACAGCCCATGAATATGGTAAAAAAGTAGGAATATGCGGACAAGCCCCGAGCGATGATCCAGATTTTCTAAGATTTTTGGTTCGAGAAGGGATTGATTCACTTTCTTTAAATTTTGATACATTTGCAAGAGGAAGAATAAATACATGGAGAACAGAAATAATAGAAGCTAAATTAGATGATAATAACAAGGCACAATCTTACAAATTTCTAAGTGAATGTGATATTTTAATAGAAAAAATTCGAATCCCTCGTGGTAAACTTCGGAACATGATACGAAAGCAGGGTAAAAAACTAAATCAAAAACTTTTGGCATCCACTGAACAATTTAATCAAATCTTTGGTGCTATCCAACAAATCTCTCATGATTTTGTAAAAGAAATTGATGGTGGGGAAATTAAGAAATTCCACGATTTTTTTAATAACTATCAAAACCAAATAAAGGAATTTGGAGAGAAAATTCCCAGATTAAAACGAGAAATTCGCGAATTTGGTATTTACTAAAAATTCTTTCAAAATCAAAAAAATTAAATTTCAAGAAATATTTCCATTTTTAAACTTCTTACCTAATAAAAACACTTTTTTTGGTGATTTTTTCAATGCCAAGAGCAATAAAAGAGGAAGAGAAAAAAGCCTTTGAAAATGTTGAACAACTTTTAAATGACATGATAAACGACCGTAGTGTACCTCGAAATATAAAAAGAGTTGCTCAAAGAAGTATTAACCAATTACATAGAGAAGACGAAACTCCAGGCGTCCTTGCCAGTAATGTAATGTATATGGTTGATGACCTGGCTCAAGATGCTAACATTCCTTTTCATGCACGTACAACGGTGTACCGAATTATTTCTATCTTGGAGAAGGTTAAAGATTAATTTAATTTTAAAAAATTTTTATACATTTACTTTTGTTTCCTTGATAAAATAAAAATCATTATCAAAGTTGATTTCTTCTATTAGACCGATTTTTCCTTAAAGGGAAGGTAGTCTAGCTTTGTATGATTCTTGGTCCGGGACTAAGATGTCGAGGGTTCAAATCCCTCCTTTCCCATTAAACCTATTATTTATTAGACTAAAAGATCATATAATTAATCAATAACAAATTCTTTATCCAATGAATAAAAGAATAAAATCTGGTGAAAAATAAATTTGCCATTGAATATTAACGGTTGGATTGATGGAATCACTGCTTCAGGTGTAGTGATTTTTGGTATAATATTTGGTTTATTCTTTATCTATAGGGGAAAAAAAACTAATGCTAAACTACTCATCTATTTAGGTTTAGCTAATATGCTAGCTGGTCTTATGTTCTTAGGCGTATTTATAGATTTCCTATCAGTCCTTATAATTCAACAAAATATGCCAAACAATGGTATTGTTGCCATTCTATCTTATATTTGGTTTGCTCCTGTAATAATAACTGCAATGTATATAGGTGTAGAACTGTTAACACCTAACATAAAAAGATATATTATAATCCTTATCCTAATTATTTCGATATTTTTTGAAATAGTAATTTTTATAGATCCGTTAAATTCATTTAATTTTATCCCTGAGCCATTTATTGTCCCAAGTATAAACTTAATTGATTATAATGTTAATTTAATAACACTAGCTGGAATGCTCATGGGTGGTATGTTATTAACGGTTCTAATTTTTTTAGGATTTGGATTTTTATATAAAGGTTTTCAATCTTCAGGAGTTATACGCAGAAATTTTTTATTATTATCTGCTGGGTCGTTATGCTTCTGTGTATTTGGATTATTGGAGGGTTTAAGCATTCCGGGACCTTTAGTAATTTTGGTAAGAATTGGATACTTAAGTAGCTTCTGGTTCATGTATTTTGGACTATAAGAATAAATTTTAAAATCCTTTTTTTTTTTCAACGATTATTATTTATATAAAAAAATTATATTATTAGTTAAAAGCGAAATATTTACAGTTTATCATTGTATAATTACTTCATTAAGAAGAATTTTTGGTAATTATGAAGCGGGAAATAATTACAGGGATTATATACATTGAAATGAATGATGAAATGGGTCCAAATCCTGTCGCGTGGCTTCCTACTAAATTTACACAAATGGATCTAATCCATATAAGCATTAAAGCTTTAACTATTCTATCTGGAGAAAAAGGTCTTATCCCAGAATCTTTAGTTATACTCCCATTTCCTTCAATGAATTTAAAGGGATTAATTAAATACATTAAATGGGATGATCCATCAAGGCGAGGAAGTATTGCCCAATCTGCCATCGTATTATTATTTCAAGAGAGGGATGATGTAATTTTTTATAAATATATTAACGAATTATCTATCCCTTTTAATAATCTCTCTCCAGAAATAATAAATTTAGAAAAATCTAAAGGTTCTAGAGAAGATTTTATTAAGGTGTTAGAACATCTTGAATTTAATACATCGGCTCTTCTGGAAGAATTAAAACTTCAAGAAATCGCGGAACAAGAGAGTGAAGAATTCCCTGTACAGCAAATTAAAGATCGAAGCTTGATAGATTATCAATTTAAAGTAATTATAGTTGGAGATCCTAACGTTGGAAAGACCTCATTAATACTGAGATATACTGATAATGCGTTTAGGAGAAATTACGTACCCACGTTAGGAGTAATGGTTAGCGACAAGATTTTCAAAATCGAAGATTCTGTGGTGCAATTAACACTTTGGGATATTGGTGGTCAGCAGAAATTTCAAACTATGAGACAACAATTTTATCGTGGTTCTGATGCGGTCTTTCTTGTGTTTGATTTAACGATGCCAGAATCTTTCAATAATATACCCAAATGGTTTGCAGATGTTCTCGATCAATTAAAAGATCGATCTGAGGAATTAATAGGTTTTATTATTGGCAATAAAAACGATTTAGGCGATCAGAGAAAAATAACCTCTAAAATGGCAAATAAATTAGCAAGTCAATTAGAACTAGAATTTATTGATACATCGGCACTATTGGGAGAGAACGTAGATTATGCTTTTTCTAAGATTGCTGATTATTTATATAAATCACGTATGTAATTGTATTACAAAAAGTTCGTGAAAGTTGAGTTATTCGATTTTGGTATTAACTTTATACTTATTTTATAATACCATGGGAATATCTAAATATCACTCTAATATATATGTTATTTCATAAAAGTTCGGTTTCACGAACTATCGGATTAGGTATAAAACTTTCATTTTAAAAAGAAACATTTTTTTCTATTTTAATTAGATGAGTTCATAATTTCCTTTCTTTTTACACCATGAAGCTATGTAATATTTTGACAAATAAATAATCGAATAACTTTAAATATATGGCAAAAATTAGTGAAAACAATACTCTGTATTAATTTAAATACAAATACTATAATATAAATTTACTATGAAAGATGAGAGTATAGAAACTTTTAATACTTTTATAATAAAGATGGATGGTGGCAAAAATCTTAAAAAATGTTCTAAATGTAAGCAAACTTATCCTGCTATATCTGAATTTTTCTATAGACATAGCAATAGAAAAGATGGTCTTGATCCATGGTGTAAAGAGTGTAAGAAAGAGTATGATAAAATACGTCATAAAATAAAGGAGTTCAATATCTCATTAAAACAGTATAAGAAAATGTTTAAAGAACAAGATAATCGGTGTCTTATATGTGGAAGAGATTTCGATGATATTTATAGAAATCCGAAACAAAATCATGTGTATTATACACCTAGAATTGACCACGACCACAAATCAGGAAAAGTAAGAGGTATTTTATGTCACCATTGTAATACTGCTTTAGGAAGTTTTGATGAAAATCCTCTCATTTTAGTTAGAGCAATCAAATATCTAAAAGAGAATAAAAAGAAGAAATCAGAATTTAAACTTAAAATTTGATATTTTTGAAGTATTTGGCAAAGAAATAAGTATTTTTTATAAAACTTGAGGGTATAAACCTTATACTAAATCTAAATAAATTTGAGTTTCACGAATTTCTATTTACAAGTACGAAAACCATCATATTTACAAATTTTTATTAATTTTAAATTCATAATTTATAGAGATTAGTCAAATAAAATATCGAAATTTTCTTAATATATCAAAACTATTTAACCACGCAATGTCAGAAGAGATAATTAACGCTATAATATACACGATTATAGATGAGAAACTTGGTCCAAATCCTCTCTTATGGGATCCAATTGATTTACCTGACAATATACGTATGTCAGTCGGTATTAAATCAATCACAATGCTCTCAACTGATCAAGGGGTCATACCAAAATCCTTAGTTATTATTCCTTTTCCTTCATTAAATTTGAAAGGTATCATAAAATATATAGAGCGACAAGATGACACTCGTCGTGGGGGTTCTGCTATATCATCAATTACCGTATTATTTAATGAAGCGGATGATCTGATTTTCTATAAATATATGGCTTATCTTGAATCAACTTTTTCTGAAAGCTCTCAAAAAATTATAGAATTAGAAAGTAAGAACGCTAAAAGCGATGAGATATATATTGAATTAAATATACTTCGAAATAATATAATAGAAATATTAGATGAATTACGCAATAAAGAGAGGTCAATTTCAGAATTAGAAGCTTTTCCTGAAGATAAAATTGAAGATGGACAGAAAATTAGGTATAATTTCAAGATAGTCGTATGTGGAGATCCTGGTGTAGGAAAAACCTCTACAATCTTGAGATTCACGGATGATGCTTTTACAAGAACTTATATTCCAACACTAGGAGTGAATATTTCTGAAAAAAATGTAAAAATCGATAATATCTACGTTAAGTTAATTCTATGGGACATTGCTGGACAAATCAAATTTGAAGCAATGCGGCGACATTTCTACAAAGGATCTGAGGCTTTGATACTTATATTTGATTTAACAAATCGCAAAACATTTGAAAACATTTCTAATTGGTTCAAGGATATGCGAAATTATATAATAAGTGAAACTGAATTAGTAGGCTTCATTTTAGGAAATAAAGAAGATTTAATTGATAATAGAAAGATAACAACACAAGAAGCATTAAAAGTTGCTAATGAACTTAACCTTGAATACATAGAAACTTCCGCACTAACAGGAAAAAATGTAGAAGAAAGTTTTTTTAAAGTAGCAGAAACTTTAGTTAAATTAAGACAATAAAAGTAGGTTTGAATGAAGGATGAATTTAGAAGATATTATTTATAAAAGAAGAACTATCAGAAGATTCAAACAGGATCCTATCTCATTAGATAAACTTAAAAAGTTAATTGATTTTGCCCGTGTAGCTCCTATGGCTACTAATATTCAGAGTCTTGAATTTATTATAGTTGAGAATGCTGATATACGGGAAAAACTGTTCCCTTTAGTAAATTTTGCATCTTTACTTCCACAAGATCAAAGAACTCCTGAAAAAGGAAGAGAACCTACTGCTTATATAATTGTACTTGTAAATACAAAAATTAAAAGGGTACTTGTTGATTTTAATGTCGGTGCTGCTGTTGAAAATATTTTGCTTGGAGCCGTTAATTTTGGGATAGGGAGTTGCTGGATGGCTAATATCAATAGAAATAAAATTAGAGAATTATTTGAAATTCCAGAATATTACGACATAAAGCATGTTATTAGCTTAGGATATCCAGATGAAGAATCTGTCATGGAGCTCTATGAAGACTCTTTTAAATATTGGAAAGATGATAATGGGCGCATGCACGTGCCAAAAAGAGCTTTAAACGATATTATTTTCAAAATATATTGAGAATCAAATTAAACTATAGAACATATCTAATTAATATATTTGTTAGGATACGCTTATTTATTATTTAAGATTAAATCTTATTAAGAAGTCTAAAAAATTGCTAATAATCTTTGAATTATCTTTCTTATAAGAAAAATAAAAATTATAAATTGAAATAACTATTTATTAATCGTTCACAAAATTCAATGTAAAATATCCAAAAACGAAATACAAAAATTTCTGATTATTATTGATAATCGATGTTGAAGGAAGAAAAAGAAGAAGTTTTATTGGAAAAAGCAAAGGCTGAAGAGAAAGTTTATAATTGGGTAGAAGCTGCAAAGTCGTATGAAATGGTAGCGAAATCTTATTTGGATAAAAAAATGGTGAAAAAAGCGGCAGAGGTTTACAATAAACTCGGAATTAGTTACAGATTTGCGATTGAAACAGCAGAAACTACTGAAGATTTTTTGGAGCAAATCAATCGTGGGATCAAGGCTTATAAGAAAGCAATAAATCTCTTTAAGCAGACAAGAAATAAGCCGATGGAATTAGAATGCAGAGCAGAAGTGTTCTACCTTAGTGCATTTGCTACAGATTCTATTATGGAACAGAAAGAGGCGTTTATCAGTTCATTGGAGCTTTTCATTGAAGCAAGTGAACTCTTCTATAAGAGGGAAGATCAGAAAAGTATTGCAAGAACTTTAAGTCGTGGAGCATGGATTTCGAGTATCTTAGTATCATATCTCAGCGATCCTAATGAGATCGAAAAAATTTCTAAGAAATGCAGAGAAATGGCAAAAAAAGCATGGGAACTGTCAAAGGAGATTAATAATATTCAATATATTGCCGAATCATTGTTGGGTGAAGAGTTTTCAATTTTAGCTCAAACATTTACTATACCTTTTAAGTGGGATGAACACTGGAAGGAATACTTCAGACAAATCCGTTTAAGGTGTGATGAAAGTTTAAAGCTTTTTGATGATAGTGACAATTTTAGAGCCCTCGGAATAATTTATTTGGCGGTTGGTGCGGCATATTGTTGGCTTTCAGACCATTACATCGAGGATGAAAAAGAACAGAAGGATAACTTTAATAAAGGATTAAGATTTCTCGAAAAAGCTTTATTTTTGACCAGAAAAGCAAAGAATAAATGGTTTATAATAATATCCCTATATTGGATGAACTGGTGGGCTTTTCGTGCTCGTAAATTTAAATATCTTCAGAAGAGAATAATTAGTGACCTTAAAGAAATTATGGAATTAGGAAGAATATATTCAAGTTCATTTATAGTATTGAGTTTCTATACCAATTTCCTACCAGCGTTCTATTATTCCAATCTTGCTCAAAGGAGTTTTTTCCCTACAGCCC
>CAZBNW010000018.1:0-30970 GCA_964493385.1 uncultured archaeon
TTAAAAAATTATCTTCAAATGTTCTTTTCAATACTTTTGAGTTTACAGATAATTCCTTGTTTATTTCAATGAAATCCTCTAATTTTAAGTCATTTGTGAATAAATAAGAAGAAGTTGATATTGTTAACATTGTTTTCCAAATACCAGATCTCATGTCTAACCATTTTTCAAATTTAATTTTAGGATGTTTAACATATTTTACATCAGGTTTATCTAGAGGTGTATATAAAATACCTTCAAGGCTTTCTTTTGTTTTTTCATTGAATGACTTAGAGCATTCCCTTGGAAATGAATCTGCCGATACTGGAACAACTTGTAAGTTATAATTAAAACTAATTTTGTGATTATCAATTCCCCTGATAAACTTATCAAAATAAGTTAGAGTCGGTTGGACTGCAGAGTTGAGATTGAAAATCTTTGATCCGAGTAATAGCTGGTTATCAATATATGTAAAAATGACATCTCTCATTCTTTTTATTTGAAAAAATTTCACGCCTATGAATGGATTTATAGTAATTATATCTGTATTACGAGATAAATTCTTTTTTGAGAAAAAATAGATAATATCTCTCCACCAGATAAAGATGATTGCAATTTCTAGGGATAAATTAATGAATATTATTATTAATAGATGGAAATTGAAAGTAAATAAAATATAAGAAAAATATAAAACAAGAAAAGATATAGCACTGGTCTTAATTAATACTTTCAAGGAATTGCTTTTTGTTATAAAATGATTCAATTCTTTAGGTGCAGGTTGAGTAGATGTATTACAAAACTGTGTTCTTATACCATTAATCAAATCATTTCCAGCTAATAATGAGATTTTTGTATGATGGAAATTGGCACCAAAGTTTGATTTAAATTCTCTAGAAAAATCCTGTACGGTTTCAGTAAGAGAAGTTAACCTTGTGTTAGTTAAAATTCCATTTATACTGTGATATAAACTAAAATAAATTGTTGTTTGAAAAGATTTTATAGTGTTAAGTTTTTGATTTCGGCTTAACTCTATTTGAAATTTATCTGAGGATGAATTCTTAGAGAAATCTAATATTGGATTTTGAACCACTTGATATGTATATTGTATTTTAGCTTTATTTAGTGCTTTAAGAAATTGATTTAATGTAGGATATACATTTTCTGGAAGTGTTTCAACTTTAAATATTCTGATTGCAATAGATATAGAATCTTCTTTATTTATTACTAAAATTGTTGCTGGATCCTCTCGTATTTTCCAAAATGCTAAATTCTTAAAGGGATTTATTGATGTATAACTATGAAAAATCATAGACCAAAGATTTCTAAAGCTGAAGAAATTATCAGAAAAAGCTAAAATAAAAAAAAACAATGTGATTATGCTGAATCCAAGCGAGAAATATAAGTTAAATGTCAACAGATAAGTTGAGACTGATAAAAATAATAAGTTAATTATTAAAAAAAGTACTTTTATAACAGACGTCTTAAGATTAATATCCTTATAGGAAGGATTGATCTCCCAAATATCTAAATAATTTGTTGATTCTTCAGCGTCATCATCGGGTATCATTTCATATTTTTTATTTGCTTTATTACTTTCTACCATTTTCAACTACTTCGATCAAAATTTTAATTTTTAATTTTAAGACTATTCAATATATTTAAACAAAAAATTGAAGAATAAATTTTCAATTACTATCATTATCATTCATTTCTAAAACTACTTTTATGATGTTTTCTAAAATGCCAATAATTACTGCTAAAGTAACAAAAGAAATGCCGCCAAAAGAATTGCTTTATTCTGTTCTTTCTACGTATTTTTTTTCTTCTTTTTATTTTTAATTTCTCTTTCATTTGGTAAATATTATCTGCCGCTTTGGCATAAATGGGTAATCCTTTATTGCGATATGCAACTCCAAGATATTTCCAGATATATGAAGATCTCGTATCTTGGTTAAGGAGGAATGTACAATGCTGCTCTAATTTATCATACATACCTGCTTTCAAATAATCCCAACATAACTCCATGCAGGTAGAACGATATTCAATAAAGATATCCCTCAAATCATTATTTAATTTCTCATAAAATCCATCGATGTAATAGTCAAAATAATTTTGCATTTTTGTATCTAATAATTGCCCCAAAAAGAAATTAATCATACCTTCTCGTTCAATTATTCGAATTTTTATATCTTCTGAAGAATTTATAATTTTTCTCCATTTCTCCATAATTTCGTAAGTTATTTTAATATAATATGGAAGTTCTAATTTTTCTCTGCAGACGTCTAAGGCGCATAAAAGTTCTTCTATAGTTAAAAAGAATAAATATCCCTCTAAAATCAAATATTTAATTGTAGGGAAATAGCCAATACTTATTCTTTTTGCAATTTCTTCTTTAAATACTCTTTTGGCTTTTGGATCTCCTGCTTTAGTTAATTCTTTAAGTAAAGGAAATGCCAAATTTGAATGTAATATACGAGTGTCATAATCATGTTCTACCCATGCTTGAATATTGGAGTAATGCCCCCAAAATTCAGTCTCAGGAGATATGTTATAAGAATAAAGGGGTGGATAAAGTATCCCATTTTCTTCTTTATACGTCTCATTATCAATTAGATAATGGTCATATAAATCAGAAGCTTCATCAATTGATTCAATTCCATCATAATTTTCTATATTTGTATCAGGAATGACGATAAACAATCTTTTACAATAGTTAAATCTCTTTCCATTAACAAATATTACAGTATATTTACCTTCTAATCTAAGTAAAATGTATTTATTTACCTTAAATTCTGTATCATTCATTTTCTACTCAATTATAATATGGAAGATATATAAAGAAAAATACCTAGTAGAACGTCCATAAGTACCATAAAATAGGATCAAAATATTTTAAAATTCTATTCCATCTTGAACCAATGAAAAATAAAGTCTTAAAATAATTCTTGTTTCAATATAGAGAAAGCGTTATTCTTAGAGTTATTTTTAGCTTGGGTTAGCTCAACTTCATCGTAATATAAAAAATTGATCGTTTACCAGGATTATTAATTCTTCTCCATCCACATTTTGGGAAATGAGATAATTTAATTTTCCCATTTCCATTAACTCCACAATTGCAGAATGGTTAGGATTAGGTTTTACTTGATCCCATGCAACTTTTGGCTTAGGGGGCGGTAATCCCTTATCGCGTCTGGTCCATACACCATCTGGACCCCTATAATCAGGTAACCCACTACCTGTCGAACATCCTGCACCAGTGAAGACTACTAACCGTTCTGATTTAGCAATCCATTTGGCAGATAGATCAATTTTTTCGTCTAACTCCATAAAAAACATAAAAAAAGTATGTTTAAAAAGACTTTTGTATTAATTGTTTTCATATTTCTGCTCATAAAAATTAAGATCTTTTTCTTTTGGCATTAGGAGAAAAAAGCGTATTTTTTATATATAAAATCATATAATCAAACGATAGATATTGGGTGTCAATAAGTAGAACGGTTATTATTACACCTTATAAGCTTTTGCTTTAATCAATGTTTAAATAAAAAATATTTGATAATTCAATTAACATAACGGAGGTTGAGGATTATTTTATCGTACAATATTAATTTTGATAAGGAAGCTTTAAAAAATACAGAAGACGATTATGAAAAAGTAAGTCTTACGGTAGATCAATCCAAAATTATTCAGGAAATATCCAGATTTTTATGTGAATTTATAAGAATTCCGGAGATAGCTATGAAAGGTATAGCTTGGAATGCTTTAAGAGAGTGGCAAATAAGAAACAATATGACTATTTCTGAAATTGCTGAATTACCTATTGGAAAAAGATTAAATACTATTAAGGAAATTTTTTGTATTGGTAATAAGATGTTGAAAACTATGTTAAAGCAGCCAAAAAGTAGAAATGAGATAATTATTGATATTGCTTTTGAAAAGGCTTTCAAACTTTTCCTTAACTATGCCTGTAATAATAACTATTAAAGATAAAAATCCTATATAAGTTACACTAACTTTTGGAATTTTAAGGTTTTTAGTAGAATCTCGAAATTTTTCTCAAGATTATAGTATTTTATCATTTCAATAGGTTCTTCAATATCATTCAAACTAGAAAGTCTATGAGAATCACACCCGATTGCAACAGGGATCTGGTATTCCTTTAATTTTTCAAAAAAGAATTCATTTTTACGAGAATAAAATAATGGATAGTTAGAGTTAAATTCAAAATAGATATTATTTTTTTTGAGAAATCTCATTAGAGTGTCAAGGTTTCCCGTTAAGAAGTAAGAAGGGTCAAAATGCGCTAAGCCTAAAACTGGAAATCTATCAAATTCAGTTAATTTGTTTTTCCAATAATAGATTATATTTTTAATAAAAGCAATAGATTCATGACTTTGAAGATACTCAAATAAAATCAAATCAAATTTGTCTATTTGTATATATTTTCTAGTAAATTGCTCAGAACTCGCCAAATCAACTTCAATTCCTTTTAGAAGTGTCAAATGTCTATTATACTTTATTAAATATTTTTGACAAATTGAAATTTCTTCTAAATATGCTGAAATGGTTTCATAATTATTCAGAGTCGAAACCCACGCTTTCCATGAGTTAGTAAAATGATCAGTTATCGCAATATAATCTAATTTTAGTTTAATTGCCCTTTCTACGATTTTTCTGATGGTTTGTCTTCCATCAGAATAATTCGAATGAATGTGCAGATTCATTTTTGGAAATAGCATTTTTTAAACAGAAATTTGTTAAGACTGTTATAGAAAAATAATTGGATTTTTAAATTCCCAACGTTCTCGTCTCCTTATTTAAATATAAACTGAAAGGGCCACTAAATAATAAAATTGTGCCAAGAAAAATTAAAAATCCAAGTAATAAATATTCTCCTGTTGGTTCAGGAATAATTGAAATAATATCGAGTGCAAGCAAGGAGATTAGAACAAAGATAAATATTGAAGAGAAAATTTGAACAATACCTATGATTATGTTAGTATAATAAATGATTCTAGCTTTACTTTTTTTCAGTTCGATGATTTGCCCAATTCCGATATCAATAGCTACTTCTTTTTTGTTGATCCTCTTTATAAAAAAATAAACCAATTCTTTTAATGGTATGATATCAAAAAAAATAGTAACGATTGTAAAAATACATATAAATATCAGTATCCGTAGTAAAATATCGGAAAAAATTGAAGTAAATCCTGGTATCGGAGAACTTAAAACACTCAAATTATTTATAACCCAGATTAAAACTCCAACTAAAATTATAGCAAAAAATTTTAATCCCGCTATCGTTAGAATGATCGAATGGCGGTCTGTGATTGTTAGTAAATAATATGTTATTCCAATACTGAAAATAATCACACCTAAAACAATTGCTCTCCACTCCAAAAAAAATGCTAATATTATACAGAAAGACATAACAATAATTGGAAGATACGGAAAAAAGGGAGCTTTAAAAGGGCGATCCAATTCTTTTCTTTTACGTCTTAAGTTAACAGCAGCATAATTAATAAATGCTAAACCTATAAAATAAATAAATGCTGTAATATTTGCTGAGAACCCAATATTCGCAAATAGTATTGATAATAGTGTAAAAATTATTGCAATTGATGTTGTGATAATTAACACTAATGTTGGTACTTTAGTTTTTTTACTAGTTTTTATTAATTTTTGAGAAACATATTTATCTCGTACTAATGCATACATTACACTTACAGCAGAACCTAAAGCAGCATTCATTGCTATAATAGTTGATATGATTGCTGCAATTCCCATAAGTATAAATCCAGGAAATCCAAGAATATTATTTAATACATATGCCAATAAAATTGGAGTATCACTTAATCCTGTTGAGGAATTCCCAATATTAATTAAAACTACTGAAGTTATTGATAAGTAAACAAATAGTGTAATAAAAATAGCAAGTATGTTAACCTTTAGAATATTTTTAGACGGATTTTTTAAATCTGCATTTAAGTAAGCTAAATTAGAAGTAATACTTGTAAAAAAGATGAACATTAAAGAAAACATTGAAATTACACTAAAAAAATTTGTTTCAGATAAAAGGAATTGGGGATTATAATATGGACTATTGATACTTGGTGCTATCCACAGCCCAGCAATAATAAAAATAGCAAATATCACTAATAAAATAATTGTTAAAATGATTAAAGCCCTCTTTGCTAATCTTTGAGTTCTAAATGCAATAACTGCAGTAAATAATATTGATATTATAGCAATTGTAAGAAATATTGGGGTTAATAACGGGAAAGGAAAAAAAGCATCAATAACTACAGCGAAAGCCTGAGCAGAAAATGAAAACGATGCAATGTTCGCAACCCATAGGAAGAATCCAATAATAAATGCTAAGAACCCCCCTAAGGCTTCTTTACTAAAATTATAGGCTCCCCCTGAAATAGGTAAGCTAGTAGAAAGTTCACTATAATTAAGTGCAATCAAGAGAATCAAAATCCCTCCAAGACTCAAACTGATTAAAACTCCAGAATTAGCTTCTTCAATTGCTGTACCTAATAGAATAAATATTGAACCTCCAATGCCACAACCAATTCCATACAAAACTCCAGCTAACAATCCGACATTACGAGTTGGAAGAATTTGTTCTTGATCTTTTTCAGTCAAATTTATCGCATTAAATTTATATCCAAAATTAAAAATTAAAATTGTTATATGTTATATAAATTTTAACAATTTACGATTTTTCTAGGTGGAAAATTCCCGAAATAATCGATAAGCTAGCACCAATTAATAGAAATAAACTCATTATAAAATTATTAACATCTCCTAAATCTATAAAATTAAAGATCATTCCTAATGCCCAGATGATAAAAAAGATACCCATCCCAATCAAAACTCCGCCAAAGAATTTAGAAGCTCTATAAATAGCAGATAGGACTTCTAATCTATGAATTCGGCTTTCTTTATCTCTGATTTCTTTTTCTTGATTTTCTAATTCTATTTTTAATTTTTGTAGGATTACTCTAGAATCGTTTGTGCTACTATCAATTGCTTCTTTTGCTTTATTTAATTTTTCGTGTTCAGCTTCCATGTGCTTTAATTTTTCTGTTAATGAATCTAGTCGTTGTTCGCGTTCAACATACTCCATACTCGAAGTATCTATATCCTGTTTTAAATCCACTATTCTTTTTTCATTAGCTTCTATTAAGGTTTCTTTAGCAATAATTTGTTCTATCAAAGCATTTGTTGTATCATTCAATTCTTGTATTCGAGATTCAATATCAATCATTTGTTGTTGTTTATCAGTTAACTGTATTTTATATTTAGCAAGAAGTTCTTCATATGTTTCTCTTTGTTTTTCCATTTCGGGAAATCCTTCTTGATATTCTTCAAGTCTTAGCTCAATCTCTTTAATTCTTTTTTCTTTTTTCTCAATTTGCTCAGTTAAAAGGTTCTTTTCTTCTTCCTTTGCTTCAATTTCAGTATTAGAATGATCTAATTCAATTTTATTTTTACCAATTGATACTCTTAAAGTCTCATTTTCAGCTCGTTGGCTTTTTAATTTTTTTTCTATTGCTTCAACTTCTTCTCTTTGTTTTTCAAGTAAATCTTCGTTCGCTTGGATCTCTTGATTCATTTTTGAACTTTTGTTGCGAAGTTCTTCTTGAGTAGTAACTTTCTCTTTTATTGAATCTGTGAGTACAATTAAGTCCACTTGCCTTGTTTCATATTGTTTTACTAATTGTTCATTATTTTTCAAAAGCTCCATATATTCTTTTTCTAAATTCTCTTTACTTTCTTGAGTAATATTTAATCTATTCTCTAAGTTATCCATCTCTTCAGTTTTTCGATTATATTTTTCCTCAAGCTGGCTTATTGTCTCCTCAATTGCAGTAAGATATTCTTCTTTATCATCGATCTTTTTTTTAATATCATCAAGTTTTTCCTGAGCTTCTTTTACCTCTTCGCTAATTACCTCTATAGGTTTCTTCTCAGTCTCTTTTTCTTCTGCTGCTTCTCCATTTGATATGGTTTCTGATATATCTTCAATACTATTTTCAAATGTTCTTAGTTTTTTGTCAATCATATCTCTTGAATTTTTAGCTTTAGATAAAAATTCCTTATCTACTCTATCCGTTTCCCTTTCCGATTTAGTTTCCTTCTCTTTTTCGTGTGATTCGTCTGTCATTTTATGATTATTGGATTATGATAATTAATACCTCATATAGAATTAGAATTTGAAAATTTATTTAATTTCTGCAAAAACGAAATATTTGGTTAAACAATTGTCGATTTAAATAATCGATCATTTTTATACATACACTTCTAAAAAGTATCTTATGAAATATTAAAATTTCAGATATTTAAATGTTGATTTTTTCTCTTTTTTATTTTGACGCTAGGATGAAATAAATAAATAAATTTATATATGAATCTGTTTTAAATGGTTATTTGGATTTTTATAAATCGAATAATCCAAAAATATGGGGTTATTGTGTCTTTTGACCGGATTGAAAAATATCGGTAAAACTTTATCTATGGTTCGCGTTTGAACAGACACATTAACCCCGTCTAAATTCAATCTTTTTTCATAAGTTCTATAACATCTTCATATAAAGTATCAGGCATAGGTCCAAAAGATTCAACCTTAAGCGCTCCTACTGCATTTGCGAATGTAGCAATTTTTTTCAAATCCCAACCAACTAAGTATCCTACGATAAAAGCACCTCCAAAAGAATCTCCAGCTCCAGTAGGATCTCTCTCGGTTACTTTAAATCCTTCTACTTTAAATCCCTCAAGATTATCTGAAGTAAAGATTGTACAACCTTCTTTTCCTTGTTTCAATACGATAACTTTTGGACCCATTTCGAGTAATTTTTGGCAAGCTTTTTTTGATCCCTTTGTTTCAGCTAACATTTCAGCTTCTTCTCCACTTGGAAGTAAAATATTTGTTGTTTCCAAAACTGGCATACTGATCTTCAGAATCTTTTCTAAATCTAACATTTCAGGTCTAAGATTTGGGTCAAATGATATAATTATGTCTGGATTATTTTTTTTTGCTAAATTAATAGCCTTATAACACGCATCTCGAGATTTTTTACTAATAGAAAGAGCACTTCCCATAATATGAACATTTTTTATATTCTTGAAATAATTTTCTTTAATATCTTCTGGAGAAGTTTCCCCGGCAGCTCCCTTTGCAAAAATGAATTTACGAGAACCATCAGAATTATATTGATTGAATGCTATTCCAGTATTAAATTCATTAGTAACTCTAATTTGAGATATATCAACATTATCTTTCTGTAATTTCTTAATTATGCAATTTCCAAATTCATCATTTCCTATGACGCCAACAAATCCAGTGGTTAGATGAAATATTTTTCCCATTCGAGCAGCGGAATCAATAAATATAGCTGGTGCTCCACTTGGAAATGGCCCTCTATATGTTGCTCCACGCGTTCCATGTGGAATATCTATTTCGGTGCGCATAATTTCAATTAATAACTCCCCTAGAGAGATAATATCAGGGCACATTTTTTACCATTAGAAATTTTTCAATTATAAGCCTATTAAAATTGCTTTAAGTTAAAAAAACTGTTTCTTAATATTTTAAAATATCATATTTTCTAATACTATTAGATTAACAAAAAAGAATTATTTTATGAACTTCTGTTTAAATGATTCGATAGTACTCGAAATCTCATTAATATGAAGCCTTAAATCTTTGGGATGTATTTCCTTTAATTTATCTATATTATCAATAATTTCTTTCAATTCATCAATCCATAAATTCATGAGGATTTCTTTTTCTTTATTTTTACACGCCAATTTTATTTCATCATCAATCATTTCCTTAGCACTTTCATATATCTGTTTTTTTTGTACATCAAGGGTTATTTTCACTAAATCTTGCTGACTTTTAAGACTCTCTAACACTGGTTTAAGATTGTTCTTAAACTCTATATTTTCCTCATTGAATTTTTTAAACATGTCTCTAAGAACGTCTTCTTTGGTATCAAATTCTTCCTTAAAGCTCTTCAATTTTGTTGAAAAATCTTCATTAACTGTTGTTATGTTATCTATGAGAGATTTTATCTCATTTTTGAGATTATTTACATGTTCATTCAATTTCTGATTAAGTGTTTTGAAGTTTTCCTCTAATTTTTTGTTAAGAGTAGTAAATTTTTCTATTAATTCTCCATCAAACATATTTGCTAAATCTTCAATTTTCTTGTTAGTTGTATTCCCCTGCTCATCTATTTTCTGATCCAGCTGCTTGAATTTGTTCTTCACTTTTTGGCCTAATTTATTAATTTCTTCAGTTGATTTCATTTCTGCTTTATTAACATGTTCATTTAGGATCTTTCCTAGGTTTTTACCTTGTTCGTTTAGAGTTTGATCAAGTATTTTTACCTGCTTGCTAGAGTTCTTTTCTAAATTATTAATTTTATCGTTAAGAGTTTGATCTAGGTTGCTAATTTGTTCTGTTAATTTCTTTTCTAGGTTTTTGGCTTGTTCGCTTTCTTTTTGTTCAAATGTTTTAAATTGTTCATTTAATTTCTGATCAAGCTTATTAACTTGTTCTTTTAATTTCTGGAAATCTTTTAAAGTAACATCTTCAGGTATCTTGTTCACCCTTTTTTTTATTTAGATGATTTCTTAATTTGTAAATTTTTTTTTTTTATGTTAGAACGCCCCTATTTTTTGTTTTAAGTGTTCTTCTTTAAATTTGGTTATAATTTTTACTAATTCAAATTCTTCTCTATTTAATTTTGATATTAAATCTACATTCTTTTCAAAATCTTTTTTGGCAGTTATTAAAAAATCTTTTAAGTTAATAATTAATTCCTCAACCGATTTAGATTGGGACTTTTTTATATGTTTAATCGTTTTGTCAAGTTCAGATAAATTAATTAAAAATCTATCCATAACTTTATTTTTATGAATTTCATTCTTTTGTAGTTCTTGCTTAAGAAACTCGTAGTATTTTAATTCTTTATCCTTTTTTTCAACAACTGCTTCTTTTTTAACTTTAGGTTTTGGTTTAATTTTTTGTAAAACTGTATCTATATTAATTAAATTCATCAATCGACTTTTTAATTGTTTTTCATTCTTGCCGATTAATTTTAGAAAATGTTTGCTAATATTGGTAAAAACTTCCTCAGGATACATTATCTCTGCTTTTCTTAAAAACGTATAAACCAATAATTCAAGACATTCATTAACATTTTCGCCTGTTTTTGCCGATACGAATATTAAATGGTCATTTTTAGCCAAAAAACTTCTGATAGTTGTCTTAACCTCATTATTGACAGAAAATAAATCTAATTTATTCCCAATAAAAATTGAAAAAAATTCTTCAGAATAGTGATTCACGTTTTTTAAATATTCACTTTTTATATTTTGCAGTGTTATCTTTGGTCTAGATAAATCAAATACCAAAAGAGCTATGTCTAAATCAGCATATATTCTAGGATTTAAAGGATTAAAAGACCTTTGTCCACCTGCGTCCCAAATTGAAAGTATAATCCTTACTTCATTTTCGTTTTCTTTTATTACGTATTCTTTTTTAGATGTGATACTACCAATTGTTGGTAAATATTGTTCAGGTATTTCTTTTCCTAAAAAAGCATTTATTATAGATGTTTTCCCAACCTCTCCTTCTCCAAGAACAACCAATTTTAAATTGATAGTATCCAACTTATTTATCGCCTAGAAAAAATTTATAAAACACTTGAATTGAAAATTCTCTGGCTTTAAAACTATTAATTATGTATTAATTAATTCTTAAAAACAAAATAGAAATTTTTATTTAAATATATTTAGAAAAAAACTATTGAAAACTTTATATATACTATCCAAACTATTTAATTGATTAAATTAGGTTTTTTTTAAGAGAATGTTATTTAAGTAATCCTTTTTAAATGTCTAAAAGATTTATATTGCTTTTTGATTTTTCACTATCATTATTATAACATTATTATAAAGATTAAAAAGAGTAAAGAGGGGTATAAGAAAATGGTTTTAAAAACAAACATTACTGAAATGCTCGGAATTAAGCATCCGATTGTTGCAGCTCCTATGGGTCCTTTTTACACTAAGGAGTTAGCTGTTGCTGTTTCTGAAGCAGGTGGTTTGGGAGTGTTAAGTCATACTAATCTATTTGGGAAAAGCAGCTTAGAAGAAATGAAGAAAGATATGGAGTATGTAATCGAACATACAGATAAGCCTTTTGGGTTTAATGTAAGAACATCCAGATTACAGCTTGACGCTCCAGGACTCTGTCGTGGAATTTCAAAATTTATTATGGAAAATCCAAAATTAAAAGAACAATGTATTTATGCAATTACAAGTGCTGGGTCAGCTAAAACTTTGCCAAAAATGAAATCATTCCAAAGATTAAAAGAAAGTGGTTCTAATATTAAACATTTTCATGTTGCTCCAGCATTATGGCTCGCTGGAAAGTGTGTTGATGCTGGAGTTGATGGTGTTGTATTAACAGGATATGAAGGTGGAGGACATCAATCTTATGAAAAAATCAGTACATTAGTTCTTCTTCAACAAGTTAAACGACAATATCCAGATATGCCAATCATAGCATGTGGAGGCTTTGCGAGCGGTGAGGGTTTAGCTTCAGCTTTAGCAATGGGAGCAGGAGCTATTGCAATGGGATCTAGATTTATTGCCTCAAAAGATAGTGAATTTAACGAGAATTATAAAAACATAGTCCCTTCAGCAAAAGCAAGCGATACTATATACGTCACTGGAGTTTTGGGTCCAATTCGCCTATGGAGAAATAATTATTCTTTACATCATGGAGTCATTTCCAGCAAAGAAGAAAAAATGGCATTAGAAGCACAGATAACTCCTGAAATGGCATTACAAGACCAGAAATTTTATGAAATGATTTATGAAGGTAATATCGCTGATGGAGCAGTTCTTTTGGGTCAAAGTATTGGCATTATTAACTCAATAGAGAGTGTTCAAGATATTATTAATGATATCGTTAAAAGTGCTGAAAAAAGGTTAAAAGAAGCTAGCTCATATATAGTATAAGTTTTGCTATAATCAAAATAAATACTTATATTATTTTTTTTCTTATTCTATTATATTTCTCTTAAAAATCTTCTTTAAAGAAAATGAATGCAAAGAAAAAAATAGAATTAATTTTAGAAACTTTAGATCGATATGACGACAGTATTTGTCTTTATTGTGGTAGCACCCTAAATGGTGATATGGAAGCTGATGATTATGATGATGGTTATCCTGATGATTGGTGCCCTGATTGCTGTGAAAGTATTGATCCTAATGATGATTGGGAAGAAGCTTTTCTTCTCGCTATAGATAAAATAATTCATGATGAAAAATTTAAACCATAAGTAAAATTTCAATATTAAGAAAATTAAAATATGTGAAAAAAATGGTAATTTTGACTACAAAAATCCTTCTTGAGGGTTTATTATGGCCAGAAAGTCCACGGTGGCATAATGATAAGCTTTGGTTCTCTGATATGGATGCTCATAAGGTAATGACAGTAGATCTAAATGGAAATACAGAAACAATATTAGAGATACCGAACCGGACTTCTGGGCTGGGATGGTTACCTGATGGAAGGTTGTTAGTTGTTTCAATGGAAAATTGTAGGATACTTCGTCTTGATCCTGAAGGAGTAACAGAACATGCAAACTTGAGTCGTCTTGCCACTTTAAACTGCAATGATATGGTTGTTGACGACAAAGGGAGAGCATATGTAGGAAATATGGGTTTTGATTTTTTTAGTCCCAAATCAAATTTCACTCCGGCCGAAATTATTCTTGTAACCCCAGAGGGGGATGCTAGGATTGTTGCTGATAACATGACTTTCCCGAATGGGATGATTATTACTCCAGATGATAAGACTCTTATTGTTGGAGAGACCTTTGCTCTACGCCTTACAGCATTTAATATCATGGAAGATGGTTCTCTTACAGAACGTAGAATATGGGCTAATCTTAAATCAATAGCTCCTGATGGAATATGTTTAGATGCTGAAGGTGCAATTTGGGTTCCTGCTCCAGGACGCCATAGAGTTGTACGTATTCTTGAAGGTGGTAAAATTACTCATAAAGTTAAAATTGAAACAGATGCATATGCTTGTATGCTTGGTGGACCTAACCGAGATATCCTTTTTATAGCAACATCAACCGCTGAAAGAGTAAAGGGACGAATAGAATACGTAAAGGTAGATATTCCGGGAGCTGGACTTCCTTAATCTTTGCTCTGTGCAAAAATATCTTATCAAAACTAAGAAATAAACATAAGAAAATGTCAAATAATAGAAAAGAAATTGGACCATATGAATACATTGAGCACTTTAGGAGAAATACGGGATTATTGGTATCGATGGATAAAAATGGAAAACCCAATGTTATGGCATTAGATTGGAAAACCATTGAAGAATTTAAGGGTAATCCTGTTATCAGAGCTACTGTAGCCTATAGTCGATATACTTATAAATTACTCACTGAGGAGGTAAATGAATTTACTGTCAATATACCTTCAGATAAAATTTATCACGCAGTAGACATAGCAGGATCTTATTCAGGGAGAAATACCAATAAATTTAAAGAAGCGGGATTGGAAACCATTCCCGGAAAAAGAACAAAAGTACCAACCATAAAAGATTCCCTTTTAAGCTACGAATGTCAAATCGTTCATTCTAGTAAATCAAATATGAGTAGCCATCACTATTTTTATGGAAAAATTCTAATTGCTTATGCCTCTAATGATATTTCAAGTTAATTCATTAAATTTTTTTTTCACAAAAGCAACCTGAAGAATTTGAAATTTCTTCACCACAAGAACATTCTTTTGGATGGTTATATCTTTCACAAATTTTCTTTATTACATCACATGAAAAAAGCAAATTGAATTTTTCACACTCAGCATGAGCATCTTCTGCTTCTATTTCGAGCTCATTGATTAATAACATTTCAAGGAGATGAGTATGACGACTTAACTCAATAGCAAGATCTGTCCCTTTATCTGATAAAATAACTGGATTATAGCGGTGATATAGCACATAACCGTTATTCTCTAGTCTTTTAATACAACTTCCCACTGTAGAGTGAGGTAAACCGATCTTTTTAGCAAGAACACCTACTTTCAGAGCGCCATACCGATATAATATTCTTAAAACTTTATAATCTATATCTAACATGACTTGAATATTGCATTTATTACTTTTTGAAATAAAATAAATATAGTTTCAGTGTTCATGACCTCCTATTGACAATAATAGCGTCATCAATAGAATTCCAATTATTATAACAGCTAATTGGCGAATAATATATTTCAGATCTGTGTGCTGATGAAGATCTGGAGTTAAATCTGAAAGAGCTATGTAGATAAAACTTGAAGCGGCAATAGCTAATAAAAATGGCACGGCAAATGCAATTGAATCTAAAATGAAATAAGATATAATTGCAGCAGGTATTGTAGTTGAACTTGAGATGAGATTATAAACAAATGCTTTCTTTTTTGAATAACCTGAATGTAAAAGGATACCAAAATCTCCAGTTTCATGTGCTAATTCATGAAATATAATTGTGAATCCCGCTACAATTCCGATATTTAATCCAGATAAAAATGCTGAAGCTATAACAATACCATCTGTGAAATTATGTAAAGAATCACCCATCAGAATAATAGGCCCAGAAGCATGCGAATGAACCTCACATTCCTTATCACGACAATTTCTCCATATCACTATCTTTTCCATTATAAAGAAAAAAAGGATACCTCCTAATATAAAGGGCATAATTATATGAGGTTCGCCAGCTCCTTCAACTGCCTCTGGAATTAATCCTAAAAGTGCGACGGTTAGAAGAACTCCCGTTGCAAAAGCAATTAGAATTGGAATTAGTGTCTTTTGCATTTTCTCATTTATAAACATAAAAGCACCTGCAGCTGTAATTGCTCCCACACTTCCCAAAATACTAAATAATATTACCCATAATAGAATTTTTTATCACTTCGATAAGATTTTGAATTGTTTTATTAAGTTTTATTATGAATATAAAATTTACGATAGATCGTAAATTTATATAAAATCAAATTCTATTAACTTCTCTCTCATAAGAATAAAGGTTGTTAAGAGAACTTAATAATGAGAAAAATCAATTAATGATTAAATCAAAATTAATGTCTATTATAGAGGTCATTTCATTATTAAAAAACCACTAACCCTAACTTGTATAAATTGTGAAAAAAAGTTTGAATTTACCTCTATTCAATATAAGTGTCCTGAATGTGAAGGGTTATTGTGGTTTGAACTTGATTTAGAAAATATTAAACAGAAATTCTCTCAAAGTAAAATTAATAACAAATTTTGGGATTATAATTTTGTATTTCCTGAGATAGAAGATGATTTTGTTATATCATTAGGAGAAGGCGGAACTCCCTGTAGAAGTTCAAAACAATTTGGAGAAAAATTAGATATAAAAAATCTATATTTTAAAGATGAAACTCAAAATCCAACGAATTCTTTTAAAGATCGTGCAGCAGCATTATTAGTTTCACATGCACGGAGTTGGAATTATGGAAAAATAGTCTGCGCATCGAATGGTAATCAAGGTGCTTCAATTGCAGCCTATTGCTCTCTTGAAGGAATTGAATGTTTAAATATTATTCCAAAAGAAATAGATGTAGGCAAAAAAGCTCAAATGATTGCTTATAATTCTGATTTAAAAATAGTCGGAGAAACGGTTGATGATGCTATTGATTATATTTTAAAACAAAAAGATTTTGAAAATTATTATCAATGCACACCAGAATTGAATCCGTTAACGCTTGAGGCTCAAAAAACAATAGCATATGAGATTGTTAATCAAATTGAGATTCCTAATTGGATTATAATCCCTATGGGGAGTGGAGAATTATTAGTTAGTCTTTGGAAAGGTTTTAATGAGCTTAAAGAAATTAATGTTATTAACGATATTCCAAAATTAATAGGTGTTCAATCTCAATCTTCATCTCCAATCGTAAATGAATTTTTTAAGGAATCTAAGCAAAAAATAGAACCATCAAAAAATTACAAAACAATGGCTTTAGGAATTTTAGTAAAAAAACCTCTATATAAAGAGTTAGCAATAAAATGTATAAAAGAAAGTGAAGGAACGGTTATTGCTGTTCCTGAAAAATTAATATTAAGTTCAATTGAGGAGTTAGTAAGAAATGAAGGAATATTTGCAGAACCCGCTTCAGCTTTAACTTTGTCTGCCGCCCAATTATTAGAAAAAAAGCAAATGTTTGAATTTAGAGATAATATAGTGTGTGTAATTACTGGTAGTGGATTAAAAGCACCCTATGTTTTAGAAGCAATCTCATCACAGACTAAAACTACAGGAAAAGGTTCAATAATTATCACAAAATTAAAAATATTATCTCAAATCTCACTTTCAAGTATTCAAGGAATAACTGGAACAAAAATTAAAGAAACTATGGGTACAATAAGCCTAGCAGCCATTTATCAGCATTTAAAAGAATTGGAAACAAAAGGTCTGATTTCTAGAAAAAAAGAAGGAAAAAATGTGTTATATTTTATAACTGATAGTGGTAATAAAGTTTTAGATGCTTTAGACGTTTTAATTACATTACTTTAAGATTTTTCCTGTTCACTGTTTCCTGTTTCTATTGGAACAAATATTTTATTAAAAATCTCTGGTAGAGATTCAATTATGTTTTTTCTTGAAGCCGTAATAAGTAAAATTGAGCCTATCGCGGCAAATCCAAACTGAAAAAAGTTTCCCGGCATCTCAACCAAAGCTACAGCTATTCCAAGTCTAAGTATAAAAGCCTCATAAATGAAATACCCTAAAGGAATTAGAACTCCACCAATTAAAACAGCAATAATATCACGATAAGAAATTCTTCCTTCACAGTCTTTTGGATTAGAAATTAATCCAATTAGGAATCCCTCTATACCTTTAATAACTAATGTAGCAGGAGCATAAATTACATATGGTGAAAAAATGTCTGCTAGCATGGGCCCTAAACCACCTGCAAAACCACCTACAATTGGGCCAAATAAAAGCGCTGTAAACATTACTGCTACATCTCCAATGTTGATGTAACCTCCTGTAGCTGGAATTGGGATTTGTACCCAATATGTAATTACAAAATTTAAAGCCGTGAAAAGACCAATCAATGAAATTATTAATACATTATTCGGTAAAAAATAACCTCTCAGACTTTTAGATTTAAAGGATTCTTTCTTTTCCATTATTTTAATTTCTTCTTTCACATTTTCTCTATTTTTAAATATATAAGTTTGGACTTATATAAGTTTAAACTTATATTTAATTTATATTTTTTTATATTTAAATCTTTATGTTTATGATTAAAATTAGAAAAAAAAGGGATTTCATCTATTCAGTTCATGTTAGAATATCGGAAAAAAAATATAAGTTAAAAGTTGGAATAAGTCATAAATTTGTTTCCAGAGCCTAAACTATATAATTCAAATTTACTTCCTCGTTTCGTCTCACAGAACATCTGAATCATTGGAAATAAGTAAATTTGTGTGGTTATTTGGGCGTCTTTATCTTTTTCATGTTTTTTATAATCGCTTCTCGCAGCTCCGATAGTTTTACTTATGTTTTTATTAAAATATCCTAATGAAGCTTCTGCTTTGGACTCTAATTCTTTAAAATTACTAAATCTAATTCCTTCTACCTCTTCAATCATTTTATGAAGATCTTCTCCGATTTCCTTTTCATATTTTGTTTGGGCACTACTATGTAATACCGGAACGCCAGTTACTACTGTTTTAAAAGGGACTGGAAGAATCTCATATTTGTACATATTCTTATGTCCACCGCATTCTTTACATGGTTCTGTTCTATTTCCAGAGCCATAACATGCACCACAAGGGTAAGAAAATGGCTTCTTCTCTTTTTTCTGTTCTTTGCCCACTAAAATTGTAAAAGTTTCTTCAATTTTTCCAGTTCCTTTACATGTTTTACATTTATCTTCGATATATCCTTTACCTCTACAGTTTTTACAAGGAACTGCTTGAATTGACTCAAATTGAGGAACTTTTTCATCACCTTTCCATTGTTCTTTATCTATCTTACCTTCACCTTTAAAAGAATAGAATTACTCTCTGTCTACTCGTGGAGCAGTGACCAAATTTTCCTCTTTTCCTTTCGGTGCTGGACCAAGAGATCTTTTAATTGCAAAGTATATTGCTGCCTCTTTCATTGTATCCTTAACATATTCTGCTGCACTTACCGCATCTAGAGAAAAGACTGCTCCTTTTGTTCCAAATTGCTTTTCCATCTTTTTTCGATCTGTTCTAACAGCTTTTTGTTTCCATTTTTCGAATACTTGATCTAGTGGTGGAGTTTTAATTCGTACTGACATTTTCTCATCACATATAATTTTTTTTTTGAATTTCCATTAACTTTATTTAATTGATTTGGAATTATAAAAATATAAAATAGAATGATTTATAATTTTTATATAGAAGAAAATTAAAAATAAAAACAAATACAAGAGAAAAGTAGAAAAAAAAATGTCTGACGAAGAACGTCAATCAGTTGAATACTTCCTTGAATGGATTAAGAATAATGGTCTGGCAGAGTGGCTACAACATTTCTTAAATCAAGGAGATGAAGCAAAACTTAGACAAATTAAAGAGATTTATGATAAAATTAAACAAGTTTTTGGGTTTTAAATTTTAATTTCTTTTTTATTATCTTAGTTCAGATTCTAACAATTTTAGTTCGTCTTTTTAGAAATTAGAAAAATTGAATTGTTTATCTTCATTATATTTTATTATTATCTTGACTCTTTGATGGTTCCTTAGTTGAGTATTCCTTCAAGAAATTTTTTCATTGTTTTGGATAGAAATCGTAAACATCAAAAGGAATTACTTTTTGATGTAAATTTCTTTTACCTTAAATCATTTAAGAAAAAGAGATTTACTTTTTCTTATGTAAATGAACCATTCTTTAGGGGAACGGTAAAATTTGGGTTAGATTTCAAAAATAAAATGCGTCCTCTGAATTTCAACAAAATTGAGAAAGATGGACGTTCCCAGCCAGTTAATCCACAATTATTAAGGAAATTCATCCTTTCGGATAAAAATAAATTTATTGCCTTTTCAAGCCAAACTCCTTCTCAGGATGTTTCACCAGTCATAGAAATGTTAAGTAATTTTCAATTTGATAAAGAAAGGATAATTAATTTAACTTTATGTAATTCTTGCATGGATAAACATAGGTTTACTTTAATAAATGAAAATCTTCAAATTAAATCTTATAAAAATCAAACAATCTGTTCTGAATGTGCTTTTGATATTGTTTTAAATAGAATTAAACTTTCAGGGTTAATCTCTCAGGAGAGAATCAGTCCAAAATTAAAAAATTTTATAATGCATATGATACTCAAATTTAGAGATGTCAAAAAGATCTTGAGTGCTTTTAGAGCAGATTTTAATCCAGTAAACAATAAAGAGATAACACTTTATGATATTGAAAAAAGGCCTTCAATTAGCAAGAAATTCCTTAATAAAAAAATAGAAAATCTTGAAATTCCTCTAACATTTAAAAAAATTTTGAAAGGATTAAATTTATCAATTTTATTGCCAATTCAAGCAATATCAGTCGAAAAAGGCTTATTAATGGAACGTAGTAATCAATTAATAATGGCTCCGACATCTGGAGGAAAAACTTTAGTAGGAGAATTGGCAGGAATCTCGAGAGTTTTAGATAATAAAGGCGCTAAAATGTTATATTTGGTACCTATAGTAGCCTTAGCTAATATAAGAACAAAAGAATTTAAAGAGAAATACAAACCAATTAAATTAAAAATCATCAAAAGAGTTGGAGAATCATTATTTGGAAAAAAAGAAATGGATAATATTGAGGATTTAGTAAATGCTCATGTTATTATTGCAACTTATGAGGCAATTGACTATATCTTAAGAAGTGGGAACAAAGATCTCTTAGGGGATATTGGTACAATAATTATTGATGAGATTCAATCATTAATCGATCCAGAACGCGGGTTTATATTAGATGGTTTAATAGCTAGGTTAAAAACACAATATAATTCTCAATTTCTATATTTAAGCGCAACCTTAGGAGAACCAGAGCTTTTAGCAGAAAAATTGAATTGCCAATTAATAGAATATAATAATCGTCCTGTTCCAGTTGAGCGTCATTTATTATTATGCCTGAATGAAGCTCAAAAACAAAAATTTATTTCAAAATTAGTAAAAGCTACTTTTTATAAGAAATCTATTTATGGTTTTAAAGGACAATCGATTGTATTTACAAATACTCGAAAAAAGTGTGAATCAATAACATCTGATTTACAAAAAAAAGGTTTAAATGTATCTGCTTATCATTCAGGGTTAACCAATGAAGAAAGGAAAGTTATTGAAGAAGACTTTCAGTCTCAGAGGATAATGGGGGTAATTGCAACTGCTGCATTAGCTGCAGGTGTAGATCTTCCAGCTCGTCAAGTAATTTTTGAATCTTTAGCTATGGGTATAAATTGGTTATCAGTTGCAGAATTTGAACAGATGCTCGGAAGAGCAGGGAGATTAAAAAAGCATGAAAAGGGTTTAGCTTATATACTTGTTGAGCCTGGAAAAATATATTCTCCTAAAATGAAAAATACTGAAGAAAATATAGCAATAAAATTACTGAATGGAAAGATTAAAGATTATGAACTTATCCCTAATGAAAATAAATCCAAAACAGAAATTCTTGCATTTATTTCTATGTTTAATCAATGGATTACAAAAGAAATTATCTTTGACTTCTATAACTACTTAATTAATAATGATTTTGATTTAGAAGAGATTTTAAAAAATATAAATTATCTTAAATTAATTCGAATAAAGGAAAATTTAACAATTAAAACTACTCGTTTAGGAAAAGCAATTGCTAGTTCATTTTTAAGCGTAAATGAAAGCCTTGAAATTATAGAGAAATTAAAAAACAAGTTAGAAAAGCCTACAGATATTGCTTTAAATATGAAATTTCTTAGAAACGTATATTTATCAAAAAAAGTAGTGGCAGACTTATCAAAAAATATTAATATGAAATATTTTTCAAACAACTTATTTAGTGCAAGTGTGCTGTCTTTAATGAATGCTGAGTATGTTCGAAAGAGAAAAGCTTTCTCGCGTGATTTCATCGACTTTATTATGAAATTAATTAATGATATATTTAAATGTAATTGTAAGGATAACCCTTATTGTGATTGTGGGCGTTTAAATTTGGAAAAGTTAATACTCAATTTACGTGTTAAAGAAAATATGACAATTGAAGAGATTTCCAATTACTTGGTAGACGAATATAAAATATTAATTTTTAAAGGAGATATTATTGATTATTTAGAAAATCTAATCTATAGTTTAGAAAGTATTAAAAATATCGCAGAAAGTATAACCAAATTAGATGAGAATTACAAAAAGGAAATTAAAGAAATACCAAATCTAATAGAAAACATCAAATATTAAGTTGTGTATATTTCTATTATATCTTTATCATTTAATACGTAATCTATGCCTACTTTCTTACGTTTCTGGCGTTCTCCTTCTCGTATAACTATCGCATGATCAAAAGAATCAAAAAAACTTCTATGTATTTTTAATGCTACATCTCTAATAGTAGGATTTTCATTCATAATTAATGGTTTTTCAGCAACTTTTCCACTACTCATTGTAAAAATCCTTATTTTTCTTAAAAACTTTAATATTATTTCACCAAAATCTTTTGGGAAATTCTCTTTCTGAAGACTTATGCCTAAAATTAAAGGAAATTTGTCAGAATAACTCCTCTGTAATTTATCAAAAGCCTCTTGAGTATATGGAAGATCACCTTTAGTTCCTAAAATTATGCTTTTTTTATATACAACAGATGGAGTCAAAGCATCTATAACATTATCAATAGTAATGTCACCATAAATTTTTACAATTCCATTACGTATTCCATTTTCATTTACAACTTCCTTTATCCTTTCTGTTAATTCCGCCATTTCATCGATGTCCTTTGCTTCTTTAGTCAAATATAGGACTTGTATTTTGTTAGAACCCGTTTTTTCAACTGTAAGGGGTGGTGGAGGTATGTTTATACGAATATCGGCTCTATATAGTTCATCTAATAATATATCCATCTGCTCTTTTATATTTCTAGATAAATCAACGCAGATACATAATAAATCTGCAGCTCTCAATTGTGAAAGTATTTCTTTTCCATTTCCAACTCCATCAGAGGCTCCTTCCATAATAGAAGGCATATCAACGATTTGAAATCTAATGTTGTCGTATTTATATATCCCAATTTCTGGAATGGGTGTGAATCTACCTATTTTTTCTTTTCCTGCCCCTGATAGATAATTCAAAAGAGAAGTTTTGCCAACTCCAGGAGTATAGTAACTACTTATTAATATTACTTGAATTCCTTCCTTTTTTATTGAAAAAGGACTGATGAGCCCTTTTTGTGTAATTTTTAGTTTTTGTTTTTGCTGTTCTAGTTCACGCTTCATCTTTGCTAAACGGGATTTGTTAAGCGCGACTATTTTTTCTGTTGCCTTGTGTTTAGGAACTAAAGATAAAAATTCCTCTAATTTTTTAATTCTTTCTTCTAAGGAGCCAGCATCAAGATATTCTTGGTATTTTGCTTTAGCTTGAGGTGGTAAATTGGAGCTCAAATAATAACCTTATATATTAATTTAAAATAAAGAACGAAATCTATCTTCTGTCTTTAATCTTAAGTCTCCCAGAATTTCATTAATTCGATTCTCAAAGTTTTTGAAATACTTAGGCTTTTTTGAAAAAATGTCATTTAAGGGGTAACGATTGAGAAAATAAGATATAATTTCATTTAATTGTTCTTTTACTACTGATGCATCTGTACCTTTTTCAATAATGGCAAATGACAATAGAGGTTGTTTATTATTTGCATTATCATTTGGTAAGGTAATCATTTCGCAATAGCAAACCAATTTGAAACTTGCAAGGGATATTACATTAATATCATCACCAAATACTTCACTAGTAAAGCTTTCAAGTGCAGTTAAAAATCCAGCACGCAAGTTTGGATCTAAAATATTATCCGAAGACGTATAATATTTAATCTCAACTAAGTTTCTCATACCAAGATTAATTCCCACTTCTAAAATTGCCATATTTAAAAAGGATATTTATACTCTATCTAAAATATTATTATAGTTCGATTATTTGTTTTCTAGTAATAATTGAAGTTTTTATTTCTAATTTTTTTTTAAGTTTTAATTAATATTATTTTTATTGTTTTTTAAGATAAAAACTGTTATTATTAGAAATATTTTTCAGTTAGTTTTTTCTATGAATGATTTAAATTCTTTAAAAAAAGAAGTAAAATCATTAAATTTCAGTTAAATACAATTGGTTCTTATATGCAATAAAGGTATTATGGAGTAGAAAATGAACTGTGAGCGGACCTACACCTCCAGGAGAAGGGGAAATCGCACCACATTTATCTAATACATCATCAAAATCGACATCACCACATAATTTACCCTCAACTCTGTTTATTCCAACATCGATGATTACTACACCTTCCTTTATTCTCTCTTTTGTTACAAATTTTGGTTTTCTTACTGCAACTATTAATAAATCCGCATTTTTAATATATTTGTCAATATCTCTTGTCGATGTATGACACACTGAGACTGTAGCATTCCGCTTTAATAGCAAAAAAATAAGGGGTTTGCCCACTAAATTAGACCTATTTATGATAACTGCATCTTTACCTTTAAGTTCGATATTATAATGTTCTAAAAGCGCAATTATACCTTTAGGAGTACATGGAGCTAATTCCTCATTATAATCAAAAAGTTTTCCTCTGGTAACTGGATTTAAACCATCTGCGTCTTTTAATGGTGATATTTTTCCTAAAAACTCAGGAGTATCGTCTCGTAAATGTTCTGGAAGAGGTATTTGTAGTAAAATTCCATGAATAGTAGGATCTCTATTAAGTTTATCAATTTCGTCTAACAGCTTTTCCTTTGAGATATCCTCTCCTAACTCTATAAGTATAGATTCGATGCCTACTTCTTGGCATGTTCTATGTTTAATATTTACATATACTTTTGAAGCAGGATCCTTTCCTACAATTATTGTAACCAATTTTGGTTTAATTCCCGTCTTCTCTACTGCTTTTCTAATTTTTTCTTTAAGTTTTGTATTTAATTCTTCTGCTAATTTTTTCCCGTCTAATATTTTATCATTCATAACTTTTAGATTAATATATGTATATAAAAAATTTGGAGGTAATTGAAAAACTAAAAATATTACTATTAATATAAGTAATTTATAAAATACTTTATATCCTTCTTTTACGGTATATATAGACTATAATTCCTAAAATTAATCCAATAGAAACAAATATAATTATTAAGATCCAGTAATTAAATTCAACCATCCCAAATTCTGCAGATAATGTGGATAATCTACCTAATACATTTAATGTTTCAAAGGCATAATAAGTGGAAATGATCGAAGATTCTTTTTGTTCATATCCCTCAGTATTGTCTCCAAACCCGCCATCCTGAAAATTCTGACGATCTAATATCCATCTTACTGTAGTATCACTGTTTAATTCATCAGGATCTATTAAAGAAATCGCTTTTACACAGAAGTATGTGCTACTTAATAAAGCAAGTACAGCAACTTCATGGGGCAGGTACCCACCAAAATTATTAATATCTGCTGTGTTATCGACATAGAGATATTTGAGGTAAGTCAAAGTCATGTTAATATCAACAAGATCGCTTACATTACCTACTATTTCATCTAATATGAGTGTTGTGAAATATGTATCCATTAATGTAGATGATAAACTTTGATTTCCTCCATATCCACCATCACTATTATTACAAGATAGAACCCAATTCTTATGAAGTGTTATGTTTTCTACTGGTTTTTCGAGTAATAAATAAATTTGGGTTACATAATAAGTTGAACTTATACTTGCTGATGTGGAACTATTTGAATAAGAAAATCCACCGCTTAGTTGCTCAGTATCATTAATATATTTATAAACTTTGTTAAAATACTCCGTTGTAATATTATAATCTAAAATTTTTAGAGATTTCAAAAGAAAATATAAATCATACAAATCTACATCGTTAGTATCAAACATATTTTCTAATTCATCATTTAAATTGCCTTCAAGAAGATCAGGCTCATGGGGGTTTCTTCCAAAAAACTCCAAGATATCCAATGCATAGGCTGTTGCTTCAATAGAAACACTAACATTGTTAGCATTTGCAAAGCCTTCACTTCCAAATTCATTACTATAAATAAAACTAGTTAAATATGACTGTCGTGTCTTTCCTAATACACTCGGAATTGCATTTATTGTTATAAGCAATATAAATGTGATGATAATAAAATTCCGATATTTGTGCTTCAATTAAAAATACCTATTTCTGATAAATTAAAATTTAATTTTTTAAATCTATCTTGAAATTAAAAATTAACTATATCTTTTAAGACCTTGAAGTAAAATTTTAACATTTTATAATTTAGTAGGAAAATTAATTAAAAAAGTAAAAATTCTTTTCATTTACTTAAAGAATCTCGCTAATATCTCGATATAATAATTCTCTATTTGTTTGGAACTGTTCATAAGTAATAAAAAGCTGCTGGAATGAAGGTAAGCTTCCAAGAATGGCAGCCCCATTAAAAATAGCAAATTGAAGATTATCAGGCACAAAAAATTTGAGAACTTTACTTGCCGATTCCATAAATTCAGAAAATTCTTGAGCAGGTGTTTTTTCTATTATTTTTTCTGGTTTATCAACACTTTTAAAAGAGTCTATAGGTTTACCACAATAAGGACAAAAAAGTGAATCTGTATCAGCTACATCTTTCTTACAATGTGGACATTTTCCTTTTTCTCTTGCTTTTTGTTCACCTTCTCCTGATGCTCCAATTTTTATTTCAGGTAGAACTAATACACCCCCACAAGAAGGACATAATTCAATTCCATTACTAAGGCGAATAAAAGCCCCACAATGTGGGCATGTATCTTCCTTCTTCTTCGAAATTTCAACAGCTTGGAGTTTTATTAATTCACTTTTAACTGCAGAAAGAGGTGCCACTGGTTTAGGAATTGTGCCTAATTGAGGAAGAAGTGGATCCAACTCTGACTCAAACCTTTCTTGAAAACCACTATAAGAAAGATTACCTCCAGAAAATACTATGTGAGATAAAAGATCATACCAATAATGATTATCTATATTTCTCAAACATGCAATTATCGCTTGAGGAATATTCATGATATTTCCATAACCTAACATCCCTGGATTAAATAATACCTCTGGAGCTTGATAAAGAATGTATGTTGGAACTTTGATGGTCGATCCATCTGGCATCGGAACACTAAATTTCTCTCCTGTTTTTGGAGGCTTATTAGGATCCAATACAAAATAACAATTTTTCTCTTTTATATCCTGTATAATTTCATCTGCAGCGCTTGAGGCAATGATTACACCTTCTCTCATTAAAAGCCCTTTCAAATTTTGATTAACATCAATTCCGGCAAGAGAAAGCTTCTGAACAGCATGTTGGACTATTGTTCCATTTATAATTGGTACTATCCATGTAAGTCCATCTCCACTTTCAATAACTAGTCCATTTGTTAGTCCAACACTAAATAATGATAATAAAGGTGTTGGCATCATTATTAGACTTCTGACGCGATGTGTTTCAAAAAACACTCTGGCAATATACTCCTTAGTTTCTCTATGTATAAATGGAGATTCACAATAGAATACAGGATAATTTGAAAGATCTTCAATTCTAAGTAGAGAATAAAAAATATAATTCAAGATCTCGTAGTAGCTGTCCCAGTCCATGATTTCTCCCCTGGATATGGGATGTTTAATTTTAAGAACACCACGCATACGAGATACATCGTTTCCAACATATATAGATCGGGCACTAACATCAACCATTACAGATTTATATTTCTCAGTTCCAGTAATGCAGGGAAATACAAATCTTGGTCCAGGTTCTCCCGCAAACCCGATTTTAACATATGCTGAGCCAATATCAACTATAATCGGTGTTCCAGGTAAAGGTAGTGCCATTTTCTATCAATATTTCTTTTTTTTGGTTTTTCTTATTAATTATCTAAAATTAATGATTTTTATAATTATTTTATAGAAATTTTAAATAAGAATTCTTTTAATTATTTTTTCATATACTCATAAAGTGTTTTTAAAATCTGGTTATGTAAAACTAAGCCAATTAGTTCATTATTTTCATTTACTACAGGTAATCTCTGAACTTTTCTGTCAAACATTATCTCTAATATGCGGATTAATGTGTCATCCTTTTTTGCAACATAAGGTTCTGGAGTCATTAAATCCTTGACAGTTGTATTGGGTGATTCTAAGCTCATTGCAAACCTAGCAAGGCGTATATCTCTTTGAGTAATAATACCTATGAGTTGCTTATTCTTACGATCTTTCACAACAGGAAGTCCACCAATATTCTTCCTTACCATCAGAAGTTCAGTGGCACTGATTTTCTCATTTGGAAATGTAAAAAGGGGATCTTTTATCATAATATTTGATACTTTTATGTTGCTAAGCTGCTTTAAGCGGTCTTCCATAATGAAACCCCATATTTAGAAAATTTTTAAAAAGACTTTATTTCTAATTTCCTTATTGAAAATAATCAATATTGAAATTAAAATATATTCATTAACTCATTTCTATTGATTCTCCTAGCTTTTTTTCGATTTTTGTTATTTCTTTTAGGTATTCCTTGTAAATTTCTAAGAGATACTGCCCCCAATTGTTCAGTTTTACCCAACCCCCTCCACCACGACCTCCTTTACCTGTTGTTACAACCGGTTTACCAGTTCTTTTCTCAATTCTTTTTAAAATATTCCATGCATATTTATAAGAATAATTGCACTCTTTAGCTGCTTGAGTTAATGACCCTTCTTTATTTTTTTCTATGCTTTTTAGCAGCTCCGCCCATCCAGAACCCAATATACTTTTATTCTCGAATTCTAACCAAAATTTTATCCCTAAACTTATTTTAAGTTTCAATTCTTCGATATTGGGTTTATCTGTATCCATAATAAGTAATTAGTTCTCTTATATTAAATAATTTATTCGATGTTGTAAGAGAAAAACATTAAAATAAGGATAAGTTTTTATTTTTAAAAAGTAAAAAAAGATTGAATTAATTCAATGTTCTTTTCTAGCAGTGAATCTGAAAAAAGGGGTAAAGAAATTATAAAAAATCTTTATTATTTTTCAGAAAATCAAATGTTAGATTGTAATCAATATATCATTAAAGATCCGAATACTAATGAATTAGCTCTATTTGATGCTGGAAATGGTATTTCTCTTAAAGGTTTATTTAAGGGCATGAAAAAATATAATCTTGATCCATTTGATATTACTAAAGTGTTTTTAACTCACGAACATGTGGATCACGTTTTGGGCCTATACCCATTGATGAAAAAATTGAGAGAAAATCCTCCAAAAATTTATGCTTTTGGTGAAACTGTCAAAATTTTGGAAAAAGGAGAAAAATCTCAAATTTGTCCAGATATCCTTGGTATAGATCTTACAATGTTTGGAATCAAGATTATTCCTTTAAGAATGAATGAATTAACTGATTTAATTAATATTAAAGTTACCTCAGATTTTAATTTTCAAATTCATTATACTCCGGGTCATTCTTTAGGATCAATATGTTACTATGATTCTACAAATAAAGTATTAATTCCAGGAGATTTAATCTTTATTGGAGGGAGTTTTGGAAGGTATGATTTTCCAGGAGGGTCATTAAATACATTGATTAATTCGATCAAATATGTGAATAATTTAGAAGTAAAATATCTTCTTCCTGGTCATATGGGAATTAGTGATAATGGCAATCAACAAATTAATTTCTCATTTAGGATGATACAATCAATTGGACGTTTTTATTAGTGATTTGGCATTAGATTGGAATTTTTTTATAAAAAACTATTTATAGTGAAATTAAGGAGATTATAAAACCATTTCTACTTTTAAATTAAACCTAAAAGATACTAATATTTAAATAACACATCTATCTATTATTTTTATAATCCTCTTTAAATTAAAAAAAAATTAGGATTTAGTAAAAATTTATAATTTTAAAAAATCTAAAATTAAAAATATTAGTGGAAAAGATATGTCTGAAAAAAAAGTTAAACATCCAAACGAGATCTACATTAGATCTTACCCAAAGGTGATTTTTTTCTGGCCTCTGTTGATTACTAGTTTAGTTTTATGGTTGATTCAATCAATTATAGGAGCAATACCTTCTTCAATATTAGGTTACGTTTGGTTTATCGTGTTCTTTGTAAATATATTCATAACTGCTTTTGATTTTTCTTCAACTAAATTCTTTGTTTTAGTTTTAGCGATTGTAATTATTATATTGGTTGTAATTTTCGTAGTTGTTCCGAATTTCACATTACCAGCTTCTCAAATAGAAATTTATTTAGGATTGCCGTACCAATTCTATATGGTAATGTCGTTAATTTTAGCTTTTATTTTGGGGATTGTATGGCTTAGTACGAGGTTTGAATATTACAAAATTGAAAGAAACGAGATAATTCATAAAGCCGGTATTTTTAGTTCAGCTGAACGCTTTCCAGTAAAAAGCTTACGGTTCAAGAAAGAGATTCCTGATGTTTTTGAGTTCTTTTTGTTAAGAGCAGGTAAAATGACAATAATGCCTGGTAAAGCTGATGAAGTAATGATATTACCTACAGTTTTGAACATTAACAAAAAAGAAGAGCAATTAGATTGGCTTCTGAGCCATGTTAGTGTTGAACCCGATGAAATAGATGCATAGAATTTAAAGTAAAATCTTTAATTTTTTTTTAATATTTTATTTTTTTTTATAGTAAAATAAATTTAGATAAATTTAAGTGTTAAATAGCACTTTAAAATACAC
>CAZBNW010000019.1:0-30557 GCA_964493385.1 uncultured archaeon
CTGTCTTTTGGTTTGCTTCTTATTATATCATGTGTTTTCTTTGGGAATTTGGTATATTCGGATACACAAGCGAATGGAGACCAATTTACTGAAACAATACACATTGAAGAAGCACCAACGACTGTAATTAGTGAAGAGGTTTCTAATAGTGAAGTTGTTAGCATTAGTGGGGTCATCGAATCATTAATAGCGCAACTGATCGAAAAAATCCATGCTTCTGATGACGGATGTTGGCGGAAACCAGCTAGTAATAGAAAAAATACTATGATTACTAAATTGAATGTATTGAACGGTCTTATTCCTACAGATGCGTATAATAAACTTCTCCGTGATATTAAACCTAAACTAACAGGATTTAAGACTGATGAAAATGAAGAAACTTGGGGTAATGGAGTGTTCAAGAATCCTTGGGTGATTTGCCCTGAATTACGCGAAGAATTTAGATTAGATTGCAATGAACTTCTAGATTATATTAAAAACCCACCACAACCTGACTAATTAAATTTTCTTTTTTTTTTTATATAATTTAATATTTATAAAGTACTCTTCTTAAAAATCAACGTTATTTTAAAGTTCTTGTTTTGAACAATTTTTGTAGTTGTATCTAGAAAAAATCATGGAAATAGTTATTTTTCTTAGGAAAAATATTATGCAAAAGCTCAAATTTCTCGTGGTTTATTGAGATAAATCCGAATTCCAATAGTTCTTTAACTGTTCTAAATCCTACTAGCAACTGTGCTAAATAGCTAATATCTATTTCAATATCAACAGATTCTTCTGATGCGTCTTTAAATTCTACATTAATTATTCTATCTTTTGAAGTTAAGATAAAAAATCCATTATTCCAGGGACAGAACTTATCGTGAACATGAAATGATATTGAAAAATTATTAAGGGGATATTCTAAATTTTTTAAAACAGTCTTTACATTTATTATTCTTAATAGGGAATTTCCTACTATTTTGCGATCTAAAATTCGAGATGTAATTAAAAGATCTATCATATTTTCATTGACGGGAAAATATCCCGCTATATATTTTCGCTGATCTCTATGAGTCCATAAAAAATTAAAAATAGTCTGCTTAGCTGTATGATTAAGCCAAAATGCTTCTATTACGAATATCGTTTTCTCAGGATGCTGAAAATTTTGTAACCACTCAGTACTTTTTTTAGGAAAGTATAAAATTACATATCCTACTGGTTGATCTCCGTTATAACATATGAATTTAAAGTTCTCTTTATAAAATCTTTTCCACTGCATTTCAGCTCGTTTAGCAATGTAATCATAGTTTTCTGTTACTTCATTATATACTTGGATAATATCTTCATTTATTCTTTCATTCTCTTTCATGTGATAGTTAGTTTCATTATACTTGATATCCGAAATTTTAAAATGATAAAAAATCTGCTCATCAACAACTTTATATCCTAACTTCTCATAAAAAGCAATTTTAAAGGGATAAAGTACCGATATTGGTATTTGATTTTCATTCATATTATGGAACATCTTCTTTAGTATTTCTCTAACAATACCACGATTACGGTACTCTGGTTTTGTCGCAACACCATCTATTCCTCCCATTTTAAAAGTTATAGATCGAAATTTAATTTCAAAAGGAATTATCCCACTTGCTGCTATCAATAAATTATTATCAAAAGCACCATAAAATTGATCCATAGGTCTTGTTTTTCTCGGCCATTCTAAATTCTCATACGTATTTTTCGATGTCTGAAAAGCATATCGAACTAATTTGCTATAAGCTTCACGTTCTTCTTCTGTAAGCTTTCTAATCTGCATTTTTTTTCCTTATTTTTTCTTGTTTATCTTTCCAGTTATATATTGAATCCTAATCCTCAATGTATTAAAAAATTTATTGAGTTTGTGGAAGAATTCTTAATTTATCAGTTATTTTAAAAAAAAGTCAAAAATATAAGGCCAGATATTAAAAAGAAGGAAATTTTACAACTGATTTAAAAATTTTAAATTCAACATTTAAAGTATTGACAAATTCTTGCCTTAAAATCATTTTATATTCAGGATCTCTTTCTTTAAATGAGATCTTTTCTTTCCCTGAATAAATATCTCTTGGTTTAGAAGACCCAATTACTTTAGAGAAAGGAATAACTATTTTAGAAAAATCAATATTTTGATCAAAAATATTCTCTTCTGAATTATCCATTAGTGTTTGATCTGATTTTCCTGAGTTCAATATTTCGTTCCCTTTTAAAATTATTCAATTTTTATTACAAAATCTCCATCAATAGTAAGGTTTAGACCTCTATTTTCTAATTCATCACCATAATCGTTGATAATATCAATTAAAATAGCTGATGGAATTCCTAATCTATCTGCAAGTTTTTCAATTTCAAATCTCCTAGTTCTCTTAAATAATCTTAATAGCATTTCTAAAGCTTTCTCTTTTTCTTCTTTAATTGTCTTCATTTGAAGTTCTCTTCTAATTTCTGAGAATTTGATTCCATATGTGTTTTGGATTTTTTCAGAGTTTTCTCCTATCCACTTCTTTACAATATGTCGAATAACTTCTGATTTATTTTGTCCTTCATAACCCACTAATTTAGTAACTAATAATTCATCAAACTTATCTAAACTAACAGTAATTCTTGGTAATTTTGGTTTTTTCCGTTCTTTTTCAGAGTCAATATCCATATTAGATGACAAGTTATTCTAAACCTTCGACAAAATCTTTTTCTAGGGATCATATGGTCTGATCCCTATATAAATCTTTGCATATCATGTGCTGCATCTGCACTGCATCACATTTATATATGAAGATGATTTTATAATATCTTAATAATATCGAAATGTCATATCGATATTGCTCATATTTAAAAAAGAATTAAAAATACGTGTGTGTTAAATGTTAGAACTCTATACCCCTAATTATGAAATAATTAATACCAAAGACCGTATTACTATTGATTTAATAAAAGATGGTCAAGAATTTTTACAGCAATTTGATATCAACAAAGACTATTTATTAGATACAATCTCAGTAGTCTATAAATACTTGAGAAATAATGGAAAAATACCTCATAATTTATTCAAATTTTTTATTGCTGCGTATTATATAATCTCTAGGCATCCCTTTGCCTTCCCTGCTCATGAAACTAAAAAAGAGTTTTGTCAAAGATTTGGGCTTCCAGTAAGCTCGTTAGATTACTGTGTAGAAAAAATAACGAACGCATTGAATTACATCAAAATTTTAGATGATATGAATTTTCCCTATTTTATTGATCCTAAGCGAGATATTAGCTTAAATTTCATTAAAAGTCTCATTAAATCTAAAGTGGATAAAGCAATGATGACTTTTTTGGTGTGGCATAAACCTATTAATTCACAGATTCTTACTGAAGAATTAGTAAACGAAGTTATTTTTGAGCAAAAAGCTTTTCCTGAGGAGCTCTTCAGACAATTATTTGATATCGCTTTTGAGTATGTTGAAGAAGAGTTTCTGGATTATAATGAATATGTAAAGCTACAAAGGAAAGTTTTCATATAAATAATATGTGATTTCTACAATGAAATTGCCTTGGAATCATTTAATTCTTTTTTCATTAAAAAATGGCGAATACTATAAATGATCAGAGCTAATCCTCCCGATACGCTTAATATAGTATGCAATCCATAATTCATTAACCATAATTCAAAATAATTTATTGGATCCAATGGAATACAGTCTGGCCCATAAGGATTAGGAATACATGGTACTCTAACGGGATTAAATAGGAATATAACAGTGTTAACAAAAAAGAGATATAATCCAATAATTAATAAAATTGCTCCTTTAACTTTTTCTCTCAAAAAAATTATACTCCCATTTTTTACATTATTGTAGATCATTAAATAGTATCATAAATAGCTATTTAACATTTTTTCAGGGGATTATTATAATTCATAATTATTTGTAAATTAGCACTCTTTTGTAAGTTTTCATCTAATTTTTCTTAGATTAGTTTTTACAATGACTTTTTGGTATCCCATTCTTGAAGGGCGAGAACAATATTTAAGAATTGTTTTTGAAAATTTAAAGGCGTTGAGAATTCATTAAATCGTAGGAAAGGGCTTAATCCATATTTAGAAATTATAGATTTTCTTTTTCTTGGAAGCCATCTAGCTCCTGCTATTTTTGCATATATGCTTTTTTTGTTTTTATCGAATTTAAAAGCAATCCTATTTGAAGTTAAATAAATTCCGATAAGCTGGTAATCTTTAACTTTACTTTTTCGGATACTATAATACGGATAAAGAAAAACTTGATAATTACCTTTTATTGGAACAGTTAATCCATCATACGAAAAACGCCATATTATCGGAATAATAAAGCTTATTACTAAATAAATTATCAAAATTCCTCTAAAAAGCGTGTTAAAAAAAAGATTGTGAAAATAAATTACTTTAAGCTCCATTAGAAATAATAATAAGACAGCAATACTATTTAATAATAAAAATGAAATCCAACTCTTTCTTTTTTCTTGAGTTTTAAACCCTATATTATCAATCTCACTTTTTATATACTCTTTTAGAGAAGGAGTAGCTCTCATAAGTACAATCTTAATAAAATAAAAAAGTAAATAAGCTCCAATACTAAATAAGGTCCAACTTATAGTTAAACCAAAATCAGAAGGCTGTAATGTAGTGATTCCAGCATTTTTATCAGGAATTAGAAAAATCGGATAAATTATCGTAAAATAAATGATAAGAATTATTAAAACAGTAAATAGATATTTAAGTTGTTTAATCCCTTTTTTACGAAATTCCGTTCTAATTGTATGATAAGAATTTGAGATCTTTCCATCATCTTCAAAATCTAATTCATTTGAAGTTTTAGTATATCCAGTTATTTTAAATCCCCCCATTTTTTTGCTTTTTCTTTATCTTCTTCAGGAGAAGTCCAAAATTTTTGAACAATTTCTTTGAACAATTTAAAATCGGGATTATGATTTTCATTTAATTTAATAATGTGAAATTTTTTAGTTTTTCTTTCAATTCTAATGTAATTTTGTTGCTCTAAATAATCAAACGCGTGCATTAATTTTTCTAATCTATCAATATTAAGACAAGTTTTTACATCCGTTTTATTAACAACAGATTCAGGTGCTTGTAATTTAGCTAAACTCATTAATACTTGACCCCCTCTAAGAGAGGATATTGTTGTTAATTTATCAAAAATTCTGCAAACAATTTTTAAGATCTCATTAAATTCATTGTAAAAATTTATTTTTTCATGCCCTTTAAGTTCCAGTCCCTTTTTAAAATCATCTAATTGGTATTTTTTTATAAAGGCTTCATACGATATCGTCATAATGATATTAATATATCACAGTTATAAAAAAATACCATAATTATATTGTACTATTTTTAATAAATATAAATGATAGACAGAAGCTATGTTTTCTATTACATAACTTTTGTATTCTTTTATATAATTATAAACTTTCAATAAGCCAAAATTGAAGTAATCTTTGTAAGAATGAGTCTGTATTTATCTACTCACGTTATTTTATTTAATTTTCATATAGATTTAAGCTTTCTAATATTGTATTAACTTTAGAGAATAGTCCTAAAATGAGGCTCGATTCTTTTTTTGACATGAAGCTACGCCCAAATATGTTCTTAAATGCAAAAAACACATTTTCTTTTTTATAGGAGCGAATTTTTAATTTTTCTATTATTTTTTCTACTATATTATATAACATTAAACGATCTTCTTGATCAGCAATTAAAACTGGATTTTTTCCTCGACCTATATTTAAAACATTGATTTTTTTAAATATTTCATACAAAATTATTCCACAGGCATGAGATAAATTTAATGCGGAATATTTGCTATCTGTTGGAATTCTTAAAATTATATCTGCTAGACTAATTTCTTCATTAGTCAACCCTCGAGATTCTTTTCCGAAAAGAAGAGCAATTTTTAAGGGTTTTGTAGAAATTGGCAGATTTAAATCCTGAGGAAAAATTGCTAACCTTCTAATATTTGAGTAACTTTTTCCTTTAGCTGTTGTTGCGATGATATAATCAAATTTTTTGAGAAAATTTTGAAATTCAAGTAAATGGTTTTCCTGATTATTTATCTCTATAATTTCTGCATTAAAAAGAATATCCTTACCATGCATGGCAAATCCTTGAGTTTCATAACTTAAAATATTTCCCACACTTTCAATTGGGTTGAAAACTACAAGATTCCTAAAATTAAAATTTTCCATTAATCTTGTTATCGAACCAATATTTCCTGCGTGTTCAGGTTGAACCAAAATGATAGTAAATGATAAATTTTCATACTTATGCGCTCTATGAGTTTCTTGGAAAGAATTAATTACTTCCTTTTTCTTTTTTTTATTCAATTAAACTACAACCTCCTTCGTTTAATTTCATTATAAGCAAATTAAATTGATGATAAAAATTTTTTCATAACAGTACCTCTTGAAATAAAAGAAGAATTTGAAAAAAAAAGAAAGTATTAAAAATCAAATTTAACCAAAAAATCTAAAGATAAACAATTATCTTAGCGGTGAGTATGGTAATGCATATACCGGTAATATTCGTTCTTTCGGTGCTTGTTCCCGAAGTTGTCGAACCCATTGTTGATCTTTTCGATAAGGTTGGTAAGCCAAGTTTTCAGCACTCCACAATACATCTCCCTTCCATAAATCAATCACCTGGTTAGGACTTCCAGCAATTGGGCGCCAACTAGCGATAATCGGAAAAACTTGAGATCCTGCTTTTACTCCCGCAATGAACTCTGACATTTTATTAGGAATTACCTCGAGAATCGCCAAAGAGTAAACTTTAATGGGAGATTTCTGACTTTCTTCAATTGCTTTATGTAAGGTTTCTGGTGATATTGCTCCTATTGGTTCTAGCAAGCGGGTACGACGTTCTGGAGCAAAAACTTCTAATTGAGCTGTGTATTCACCCCATTCTCTATCCTGGCTAGCTTTAATGCGAAAATTCTTTAAAGCTTCAATATCATCAAACTCAAATATTTGAGTTATCTGCATAAACCATTCATAATGCCCATTCCAGGCAGTTACTAAACGTGCTCCTAGACGCTTACATGCAGGAATCAATAATTCTTGGGCGACCTTAATAAATGAATCACGAACGTCTGGACTAGCCGGTGTAATATTAAGGGTCTCCTCTAAATATATCATTTTTTTATACCTCTTTTGATTATTTAATTATTTTGACTTAATTTAAAACAAATAAATAGACTTGATCAAAAAATTTGCTTGCATAAACAAAACTCATTATAAAACAAAATAATTCAATTAATAATTATATTTTCTAAAATTAAGATATAAATATGAGAAGTCTTATTAATTGGTTAAAGTATCATTTATACAATTATAAGGATATTTTCTAATATAAAATAGAATTTAAATTTACAGAACTTAAATCGGGTTTATTTGAATTTAATGCCAGTCTATAAAAATATCGGGGAATTTCTTGATTTTATTAATATTAGTAATGAAAAATTTACCTTGTTTGAGTGGAAACCCGAAAGATCATTTAGAAGATTTGATTTAGATTTAAATATTGTTAAAGAAAATCCTATTAGTGACATTTTTTTTCACAGGGACAAAGGTAATATGAAAATTGTGTATATAAGAAAACATAACCTCATATATACAGTAGGGGCAAGTCCAAAAGTCCAATTTCAATTATTGGAAGCATTATTAGAATATGTTGACTTAAAATTTAATGAAATATATGATGTAGCAGTAATATTATCATATGGAAATTTTACCCCTGGTATATTTAATGGATTAAAGGAAATTATTGAAGATATCATAAAAAATTTTGCAGATTTAGATTTAGTTGAAAAAATTCATGTTGAATGTAGAGTATGCAACAAGGTTCTCCCTTTATTTGTTAAAAAAAGTTTCATTGAGAACGCGGAATCCTACCCAGTTCCTATCGTATATAATCATAAAGGTCATGCGATATTATGTTTCATCGACAAAAATTTTCAACATCGCGGCGTAGAGCTTGTCAATATTACAGGATAAAAAAACTAAATCTAGAATTTTAAGAAACTTTTCTTTAATCCTCAATAATGAATTTTAAAAGCATAATTGAAATACTATATATATGGAAGAAGATCAGAATTCCAATAAACATCCGTTTTTTGAAGAGATTGTTAAGAAAACAAAAACAGGGATCACCTTCCCAAAATACCTAAGAGAATCATTGTTTGAAGAAGATGCTGAAGTATATTTCAGGATGGTCATCCCCAAAGAAAAAAATAAAATAATTTTAGAGTTCTTAGCTGAAGAAGAGGTAGAAGAACTTTCAGAACAAATAAAGGCTAAAAAACCACAAACACCTAGAACTACTGATGAGAAAAGAGTTGTTAAAACAAAAAAATCTATAGGACCAAGTCCTGCTTGGGGTGAATATTTTGTATATGATTTTGGAGCTAAGGAAAAAATAATACCTATTTTAGAATCTGCTTTTTATAAATTTGCAGAAACCCCTCTCAATTTAGAGGATGCTATGGGGCGTGTTAAATATGCTCTTGTCTCTTTTCTCTCTTCAACGAAAACTGAAAATGCAAAATTGTATTTTGCTGTAGAAAAGTTCTTAATCGATATAATTGATAAGTTTAATCAACCAAATTTGCTCGATTGGATTTTCGAAAAAATTATACCAAATGTTGATAGCAAATTTCTCTATGAACAAGCTATATTAGAACTAGTTGAAGCCAGTTTAAAATTTAAAAGGTGGGAGAAAGCAGAACTTTATATTTTCTATGTATTAAAAAATATTGATAGCTATTCTAAATCTGAAATGTATAATATCATGAATAGTTTTAAACAGTTAGTGAAAAAGGTCAAATATGTTGAAAGATCAGACAAAATTGATATTCTCCTTAAAGAAAAATTGATTGAGTATGGCGAGGATATTAAGGATGTAGACTATAAGATACAAATCATCGAATTCTTAGAAGATCTTAAATTCATTGAACTAGCTTATGACTTAGCTAAAAAAGTTCAATTGAGTCTGACTCCAGAAAGTATGAAAATGCAGGAAATACGAAAATTGGTTAGAAGGTTACACACGACCCCAATAACTGAACTCAAACCCCAATCAAGTCTTAATTTTGAAGAAGAAGGAGAGGATGATGATTAATTCTCGTTATTTTGTTGTTCATTTTCTTTTACCCTCTTAAGCTCTTCTTCAACTCTTTTTATTTCCTCTTCTTTAATTTTCTGCTCTTTTTGTTCGATAGATTTTTTTTTTAGCTCTAATTCGACTTGAGATAACTCTTTTTCCTTTTCAATTAGCTCCTCTTTTATTTTTAAAGCCTTTTCTCTCTCTATGATCTCTTTTTCTTCTAATTCTTTCTCTTTTTCTTCTAGTTCTAATTTTTTTTTCTTGATTTCTAAATCTTTCTTTTTTAATTCAATCTCTTTATCAATTATCTCTTCCTCTTTCTTCTTCAATTTTTTAGGGATTTTCTTTTCTTTCTCATCTCCAATTTCGCTTTCTTTTTCTAAGATTTCTTCTTTAAGTTTTAAGACTTCTTCCTTCTTTTGAATTACTTTTTCTTCAATTTCTTTCTCTTTTTCTTCTAGTTCTAATTTTCTTTTCTTAATTTCTAATTCTTTCTTTTTAAGCTCAAATTCTTTATCCAATATTTCTGATTCCTCTTTTCCTAAGTATTCTTTCTCTTCCCCTTCAGAAGGTTCAATTTCCTCTTCTACAATCTCTTCAATCTTATCAACAGAAACAATTGATTTTAAAATTTGATCTATGGAATTTATTAATTCTTCATTTTCAGGTATTTTAGAAATCTCTTTAGCATAATCAGTCAGAATTTTTGTCATCAATTTAGGAGATCTTATCCCTATAGTCTTTAAAGCTTGAATTGCTTTTTCTACTACGAAATCTTTTTCATCATTTATTTTTAATAATATAGTCTTAATAAGAGATTCATCATCTATTATAGCCTCTCCACCAGCCATATAAATTAATAATTGTAAAGCAGCTTCTCGAACATTAGGATCTTCTGAATTCACCAAATCTTCACCATATGGAAGAAACAGATCACATTCTTTTTCACAAATTGTTTTTAAGAGCAGTAAAAACGTGAATCGCAAGACAGGATCTCGCTTCGACAGGTTTTCTAATAAAAATGGGATATCAATTATAAGATTTTCCATTAAGAAACGTAATACAATACGCCCACCATGTAATGTCAAAAGAGTTTCTATTACATTTTCAAGTCTATCTAAATATTCATTTTCAGTAGCATCTCCAATATATAGTGCGATAATCTGTACAGCATCATCAAATCTCCCATCATTTACAAAATCTTTTATTTGACTAATTTCAATAGCTTCTTTCTCAGTATCATTCATTTTACAAACACACTTTTTTAATTCTTGTTTTATTATACCCAAATTATATAATATTCGGTATAAATCCGAGTTATAAAATTAAAAATTAATCTTAAATCTCTAAATCTTAGTTTTGACCTATCTCCTCTTTCAGTATAATTATTAGTTAAGAGGCTTACGTATAAAATTATTTCTAAATTCTGATTTTTATCTTCATGTAAATTGATCTGATCGCAGTATTGTGTTAAAGCATTCAGATCTTCCCAAAAAGTATTCCAAAAATATTTATCTGCTTTGGAATCATTATTGGAGGGTTCTTGTGATATTTTTGTTAATACCTCATAAGGAACTTTAAGGGCAATTTCTACATATTTAGAGGGGATCAATTGTAGATTTACTTCAGGAAAGTAGATTTCAGCATATAGTTGACAAATACCATTTAATAATTCAACACTCGTAATATTTTCACGATTCGCATTACAAAGAACATATTTTTCATTTAAAAAGACAACATGAATACGATCTTCAAATTTGAAAATTAAATAATTATCTGTTTTAAGATAATCAAAATTTTCGTCCCTATTATGGATCCTATCGTCAAAAATCTTAAAAATATCTTCCCATTTATTAAAGGAGATAAATTTGTTTAATTTACGATAATCTCCATGAAAAAAAACATCTAAAAAATCAATTAAATATAGATATGCATCATATGGTCTATAAATAATTGTCTTGTTCCTGAAATATCTTTCAATAACTCCTTTATGGACGCTATAACAAAATTTAGGTAAATCATCTATGTTAAGCCCGCTTTTAATACGTAGCTTCAAAAGATGCCTTTTTTCACAGAGGGGAGCTAACGTACATTGAATGCGATCGATTTGGCACTCCTCAAAACACAACTTGTCTATTCTTTTCCTTAATATATCAATTAATTCTGAATTAATTTTTGTATCCGATTCATCATTTAAATATTTTAGAATGTTTTCTGGCTGTAATGGCATCGCGTGAATTTCTAAATTACAGTATTATTTAGCTTAATCTATGAAAAAGTAATTATTAAAATCTAATATTTTTTATTATTTTTCTAAATAATTTATACAAAAGATTAAATTTGTAATCAAGTAATTATAAAAAATTATTAATTAGTTTTTCTTCTTTTCTTATAAAAATAAACACTTCCTACCAAATCAATTAGGTTCAATAGAAAATGTTGAGACAAATCCATATTTTTCTAGAATCAGAACTCTTTTTTGTTAAAGATTATGCAAGAGCTCTTGGAAATGAAGAATTAAATAACGTAAAAAAAATTATACAAAAATACATCGATATGCCAATGCCAGGGAAGACATTTCAAAGACCTGTTTCAAATTTTCAAATATTTCATAGAGCAGCCGGCAATTTATATTTTTTATTTATCACAGATTTAAGTGATTCCCTTCAATATATGGATGATGTTATGATAAAGACAATTGAGAAGTTCAGAGAATTATTTCCAAATCCTCAAGATATTAAAGAATCCATTCATTCTAATGTCGAATTTAATAGTTTTTTAAGTCAGATTCAAAAAGATCTGCATTCAAAAATAGCAATAATAGGTCCAGAATATGCGGGTAAGACAACACTCTATAATATGCTAAAGAGTGGTGAAGAAAAAATCATTATGAATTTTGCGAAAACATCAATATTAGAAATTGATAGTATTTGTTTTGATGTCTGGGATTTCCAATTACGAGATAATTTTTCTCTTTTATGGTCTAAATTTGTACGTGGTTCTGATTTAGTAATTCTCCTATTTAATTTAGCAAATTATAATTTAAAGATGATTAACCATTTTTTAAACATCCAAAAATTAGAAACCAATTATTCTAAACTATTAATACTTGGAAATAAAAGAGATTTAGTAGAGGATGCGGACATAAAAAGAATAAAAAATGAATTAAGTATTTCTGATTTTAAAGAAATCTCTTTAAATGCTCCTGACGCTAAGTCACAAGTTCATCAGTTGATAATGGAGATTTTAGGCTTAAAGATAAAAATGCCTCGAAACTTTGGAGAATTAGTAAAAGAGGCAGACAATTTAGCTCTTGAGGGAAAAAATATTCAAGCTTTAGCAAAATATAAAGAATTAATTTCTTTAAGCGAATCATACCAAAATATCATGTATTCAAAAAATATAGCACAGAAAGTAGAGGATCTTAATAATAAAATTAAAAAAGAAACGGAGAAAAGAAAAGAATATGAAAAAAAGAAAGAATTTGAGTTCGCAAAACCATTAATTTTTACACGGAAGGTTACAGTAAAAGCTCTTCCTAGCGAAGAACCGACAATTCAACCTCAAGATCAAGAGTCTTTTGCTGAAGAATTACCACCTCCTCCTTCAAAACCTGCCAAAAAATTGGTGACTTTTCAAAAATTAGATAAAGAGGTAGAAATAAAGCTGCCTAAAGTTCCAAAACCACCGCTAAAAATCATAAAAAAAGCGTCAGTCCCCAAAGATATAAGTAGCGAGATCCAAACTGCTAAAACTGATGACATCACAAAACCTAAACTAAAAATGCCTATGGAATTATTTGGACCACATGAAGAAATAAAAAAAGATATGGAAAAACCATTGGTTATTGATTTTACCAAAGAATTACAAAAAATTATAATTGAAAAAGGAAGCTCTCTCAGTTTAAAATTATGTGAAAATCTAATAACGGAATTGGAGAAATCTTTAGGAAGAGCTTTAACGCTTGATGATGTTAAATTAGCAGCTGACTTTTTCATAAAACAAGAACAATTAACATAATTCAAAGAATTTTTAATTTCGTGTTATTAGTTCAATTAAAGTTCAAACGCACTTCTTTTAAAGTAATTCAATATTAAGATTAATCAAAAAATAAATTCATTTAATTTCAACTAAAAAATAATATTGATGTTTTTAAAATGAGTGAAATCAAGGAACTTAGAGAATTTTTTGAAGAAATAATGCGATTAAACTATATTCAAGCTGTTTTATCATGGGACCAAGAAGTAAATATGCAAAATTATAAATCCCTAGAAGGGAGATCGAAACAAGTCTCTTTACTAGAAAAATTAATTCATAAAAGAGTAACTTCAGAAAAAGTTGGTAAATTAATAAAGAAAGCTGAAAAACTTTCTAATCTCAACGAAATTGAAAGTGCTATGCTTCGAGAGATTAAAAGGGAATATGATCTCGCAACAAAATTACCTGAAGAATTAGTCACGGAAATAGCTGAGACTAGCATATTAGCTGCAAAAGATTGGAGAGAAGCTAGATCTAAAAAGGATTTTTCGATTTTCCAAAAAATGCTTGAAAAGAGTGTTGATTTACAAAAAGAAAAAGCAAGAAGGCTTGAGACTCATCCAGATATGTATTCTACTTTAATTGATTTGTATGAACCTGGTGCTACTTATAATTGGATTGCCAATGTATTCAATCCAATAAAACCGAAACTAATAGATTTTGTAAAAAAGTTAAATTCTTCTTCAGATAAGCCTGATGATTCAATATTAAGAAAACAATACGACCCGGACAAACAATTTGAACTTAGTTTTGAGATAATTAAAAAACTTAATTATGATCTTGGATATGGGCGTCAAGACAGATCAACCCATCCATTTACAACATCTCTTGCCTCTATGGATACAAGAATTACCACTCGAACAACTGAAAATTATTTGAATGAGTGCATTTTTGGAACAATACATGAATGTGGCCATGCACTTTATGAAATGGGCATTAAGAAAGAACTTCATAATACAATTCTGTGTGAAGGTACCTCAATGGGAATTCATGAATCTCAATCAAGAATGTGGGAAAATTATGTAGGGCGTAGTAAGGAATTTTGGCTCTATTGGTATCCAACTTTTCAAACGTATTTCCCTGAAATTTTAAAAAACTACCCAATGGAAGAATTTTATAGAGCTATAAATATTGTCCAACCATCATTCATTAGAGTAAACGCTGATGAGGTAACATATGGATTACATATTATTCTGAGATTTGAAATGGAGAAAGATCTTATTGAGGATAAAATTCAGGTAAATGAATTACCAGAATTATGGAATTCCAAATTTGAAAAATTATTAGGAATTGTTCCCCCAGATGATGCTTTAGGTGTATTACAAGATATACATTGGAGTATGGGGGCTATAGGATACTTCCCAACATATTTTCTTGGTAATTTATACGGAGCACAAATTTACAATGATGCTTTAAAGAAACACCCTTCGTTACCAGAAGATTATAAAAATGGTAAATTCTCTAATTTATTAAATTACTTAAGAGAAAATGTTCACCAACACGGAAAAATATATAGAGCCAATGAATTGATTAAGAAGATAACTGGAGAAAATCTGAATCCTAAATACTTTGAAGAATATATTGAGAAAAAGTTTTATCCAATTTATGGATTTTAGATTTCTTTTAAATTTTTTATTTTTTTTAATTTATTAAGTAGTAGGTAAAACTTTATTTTTCTACAATCTTAATTTTAAAAAAAGATTAATGCAAAAAAAATTAGAAAAAAATATCTTATGCTCTTACAAGTGAAAAAATTTTCAGAAAAATTATTACTCCCTTTAGCAAGGAAGTTAGTTAAAATTCCTGCGAACTATTTTACTTTATTTGGATTAATATCCGCTATTATTACTTTTTTTGGGTTTATTTTTCATTTTTTAATGATAATAATCGTTTTTCTATTTATAACTGAATTTTTTGATCAATTAGATGGAGTTGTTGCTCGACTCCAAGGCCCTACATCGTTGGGAGGATTTTTAGATTCTACATTAGATAGAATTGGAGATTTCTTTTTATTTTTTGGAGTAATCCTTAGTGGATACACAACTGTAGAAATTGGCATCATAGTACTTATTGGAGCCTTTTTAACCTCATATACTCGAGCTAAGATTGAAGCTTTAGGAGTTGATAATTTGTATAGTGTTGGTATACTTGAACGTACTGATCGTGTACCTATTTTATTAATAGGAGCTTTCTTACAAGTATGGTTTCCCACAGCTATTTGGTGGACAATGATAGTTTTAGCTATTGGAACCAATATAACAGCACTTCAAAGAATTATATTTGCTTATCGAAAATTTTCGAATGAAAAGATAAACAGAGAAAATCATTAAGGAAATTTACAGTTTGCTTATTTTAAAATTGTTGCCGGTTAAATAAAATTATATTAATGCTCATTAGTAAAATAGTTATAACAGAACCTAAAAGAGGGGAGACAATAAGGGGATCCAAAAAATCTAGCAAAAATGTAGGCAATATAAGAACTGCTGATAATTGGTTACCTAAATAAACAGATAAAATTGCAGCTACCGAAACTGAAGAAACTAGAACACCAAATAATGTACCTAAAGAGCATGAAATTGCAACTATAGCCATACTAGTAAATAGCGATCCAAAAATCGTATTCAATATAAATTCTAAGGGTATTTTATTAATAAAAACATCAATGATAATTTCAATTCCAATCGAAATACCAATCGCGATTGTTAAACACATATAAACTGCTAGAAATTTTGCGATAAGCAGGTTCTTTCTTTTAATTGGTCTGATGAGAAATAATTCATAAACATGGCGATTTTTTTCATTTACAATTGATGTACTTAACATAACTGAAGAAAGTGTTCCACCTATGCTTGAAATAAGTAAAGAAACTAAATAAGAAATAGGAATACCTTCAGTATATAGTTGAAAATAATGAAATAAAAGAGCAATTAAAGGCATTCCAATCCATAAAACAATCATAACTTTTGATTTATAAAATCCCTTTAATTCATCAATAAAGAGTATTTTTAGGCTCAATCAATCCCCCCTCGTACATATTTTAAATATACTTCTTCTAAACTAGGTGTTTTTATATTAAAATGTCGTATTTTGCAATTTTGTGTTATAATTCTATTAAAAATTTTGTTTATACTTATATCTATATCTACATCAGATTTCAGATGAATAATTTGAGCATTGGGCTTAATCTTTTCTATATATTCGATTTCAAGAATTTCCTCTAAACCTTCAAAGAGTGAAGAATCCTTTGCTACACTGATTTCAATAACATTACCTACATGAAAATCACTTTGAAGTTCTTCTGGAGTGCCAACTTTCATAATACGCCCTTGATTTAATATTCCAATTTTTGTTGCTATATCTTGGACATCACTTAGAATATGAGATGAAAATAAAATGGTCATACCGCTTTTTGCGAGCTTTTTTATAATTTCTTTAAACTGAAATCTACTAGTTGGATCTAGTCCAGATAAAGGTTCATCCAAAACTAAAATTTCTGGTTCATGTAAAAGAGCTTGACCTAACCTTAATTTTTGAAACATACCTCCTGAGAAATGAATAATTTTTTTGTACCTAACATCTGAAAGATTTAGTAGCTCTAAAATTTCTTGAGTTTTATTTTCAATACGTTCGAAACTTAACCCAGAGAGACGACCAAAAGTTTTATATGCATGATCAATCGTTCGCCATTCTTGAAATCCAGCTTCTTGTGGATGATATCCTATTAGATTATGTAATTTTTTATTATTCGCAGAAATATTTTTTCCATAAATGTAAACATCTCCCTTATAATCTCTAATTAAACCTACTAAAATCTTAATTGTAGTCGTCTTACCTGCTCCATTAGGACCAATATACCCAAAAATATCTCCCTTTTGAATATTAAAAGAAATATTATCTAATGCAAGAAGGTCTTTATAGCTTTTAGATACATTTCTTAATTGAATACAAATTTCTTTTTCCATCTTAGATAAATGAATTTGTTAAATCCTATAAGGTTTATATTTGTTAATGCTATAATTAATTTATCAAAATTTACTAAAATTAAAAAATGATTAAGAAAACAAGAAATAATTTTTAGAAGAATCTAATCTCTTAATTTGGGGGGAGGAATATAAACCTTTCTCATCCCTTCTAATAAGTATATAGCATTTTCAGAACAAAAGTGAGCACACACCCCACAACCTATACAATATTTTGTAGTTACTTCCGCAATATTATCGTCATTTAATTGAATCGCATCTACAGGACATTTTTCTACACATGTGCCACATCCAATACATAAACTACTATCTATTTTGGACAAAAAATTCGTCCAATTAATCAGAGCAGTCATTCCAATCCTCCACCAATCAAGAGTACCACAACAACACTTGCAACAATTGCAGAGTGATGTCTCAACTTTAGTAATATCTGAATGAGGATGAAAGGTTTTATGGACCAAGCCTGACTCTTCGGATTTTTTTAATATTTGTATGGCTTCATCTTTTGAAATCAATCTAGCAAAACCTTGTTCACTAGTATAACGAGCACTTTTACCAAATGAAAAACAAGTTTCTCTCAAACTAGTAGTTTTACATGGATTTTCTAATAAATCTTGATGATGTCTACAGAAACAATATCCTACAGCAATATCATCAACTTTTTTTATTAACGCCTCAACATCTTGGGTTGGAATTATTTGTTCTTCAGGAACATCTAGTTCTTTGTTTACAGATATCAGAATTTCTTCTCCTGAGACATTTTTATTTAAAATAGCTATTGTACGATCATAAGGACGTAAATTATCAAAGATAGGGGTAATTGTATCGTAATTTTCTTGAATAAAGCCACTATATCCTTGAAATAATTGAGCAAAGAGTTTGGCTATTTCCCTTTCTTCTTCAGTAAATTCAATTTTTTTCATAAAAGTATATTCAAATATTCCAACCATTACTAATGGCATTAATCTATAAACCATAATCCCTGCTGAGCTTGGTTGATTAAAAATTATTCCTTTTTTAGCAAGCGATTTTGCATGATTTTGAATTTGCTCTTCTGATAACTTACTATTTTGTTTAATTTGTTCTAGAGTTTGGGATGATTTTCGTTTAAAAGCCAACACCAAATCTAATTCTTCTTCAGTTATTAACATCTTCAAAATTTTAAGCATCGTGTCATTAATGGGAAAAGGAAATGCTCCAGCTTTAACAATATTCCTCGCAGCTTTCTTATATTTTTCATCTAACATTTCTTATCTTTTTTAAATTATTTTTAAATATAATCCAATCTAAGAATATTTAATAATATATTATTATGGAAAAAATCTTTCATAATGATTTTTTTCATGATTTTATTCAATTAATCTGTAATATTATAGAACAATGGAGAAAGATAATGGAGCATAGAACTTATCCAGAATTTAGTACTCACTATCCTTTACTTCTCACAACCTTTATGAAAAGACCTGTAAAGACTTATCCAAATGAGATTGGCATAGTTTACAGAAATCATATTACTGGTGAATGTTTTCGTTTTACTTGGCTTGAATGGTATAAGCGTACCTGCCGTCTAGCAAATGTTTTGAATTCTCTTGGTGTAAAGCCTGGAAAACCTGATGAACCAGGGGATAGAGTTGCTACCATGGCACTAAATACACACAGGCACCTAGAACTTTATTATGCTGTACCCTGTAGTGGAGCAGTGCTACATCCGATCAATGTGAGACTTGCCTTAGATCACATTGTCTATACCATAAATCATGCCGAGGATAAAGTCATATTTTTTGATGATCTACTTCTACCCATGGTTGAAAGCATCTACGACCAAATAAAAAATACTGTAAAGAAGTTTGTATACATGTCAGATAAACCAGGATTGCCTGATACAAAGATAGAGAATCTTTATGAGTATGAAGTGTTGCTAAAACAAGAATCTGAAGAATTCGAGTGGCCTTATTTAAGTGAGGATAACTATGCCACTCTTTGTTACACTACTGGCACCACAGGGCTTCCAAAGGGAGTTATGTTCACTCACAGAGCACTTTACCTTCAAAGCTTGCATCTAATAGCCAGAACTAGTTTTGTTAATGATCCAACACATGTACATCTTGGTGAGAATACTGTCCCTATGATGATCACACCACTTTTTCACATCCATGCCTGGAGCGCCCCATTCAGTTATGTCTTTATGGGAGTAAAATTGGTGCTACCAGGAACATTTACAGTCAAAGGTTTCTGCGAACTAGTCCAGACAGAAAAAGTAACAACTGTGGCCGTAGTTCCAACAATTCTTGCCCTACTTCTTGAGTATAAAGATCTTGATAAGTATGACTTGAGTAGCCTTGTAGATGTTAGTGTAGGTGGTGGAGCTTTGCCGTTAGGATTAAAGACTAAGGTCGAGAAAAGGATTTCTGGATTTACTGCAAGTTCTGGATATGGTATGACTGAAACTGCACCAGTCACTATAATGGCTTTTGCAAAGAAATATATGGCAAACTGGTCAAAGGAAAAACTTGATGAAGTTAGGGTTAAGACAGGATTATCCGTTCCTGGGCTTGAAGTGGAGGTTATTGACGAAGATGGAAAGCCAATTCCTCATGATAATAAAACTATTGGACAGATCGTTATCCGTGGGCCCTGGGTAATGGAAAAATACTATAAGAACCCTGAAAAGACTGCTAATGTATGGTATGATGGATGGTTTCACACTGGGGATTTAGCTAAGGTTGATGAAGAAGATTTTATAGTAATCGCTGATAGGATGTCAGATATCATTAGAAGCGGTGCAGAGATGGTTCCAACGGTTTTGCTCGAAAACCTAGCCGCTCTGGCTGATTATATCCTTGAAGCTACCGTTGTAGGTGTCCCTGATGAAGTTTGGGGAGAAAAAACTCTCGCCATCATAAAGCTTCTGCCTGGTTCCAAAAAAAAGGAAGAGGACCTGATTGAATTCCTAAGGATTGAAGGTGTAGAGAAAGGTAAGATAACTAAATGGATGCTTCCTAAACTAGTGGCAATTGTCGACGAAATACCCAAGACAAGTGTAGGAAAATATAATAAAAGGGAGATTAAAAAGAATCTGGCGGAATATCTAGCTAAGGCTAAAGATATGAAACAAGGTTAAGCAAACGGAATTATTATTCTTATAATTCTATTATTTTTTAAAATTAAAATTCATTCTCAGTGTTTATTATATAGTCTTAATTTAAATTTGTTTAGTTATTGATTATTAGGTTAATAATTAAGGTTAAAATTATTTGTTAACCTAGTTAGTTAATATTAAGAATTAAAATAGATATTTTCCCAAAGTTGGTTGATTATGGTTAATAATTGCTTAATTGTTGGTCATGGTGCGAGAGAACATGTTATTGGTGAGGCTCTTGTTAATGGAGGTGCAAATCTATTTGCATTTATGAGTTTTAAAAATGCTGGATTAGAAGATCTAAGTAAAGATATTAAGATTCATTCTGAAACAGATTTTAAACAAATTATTGAATTTTGTAATGAAAAAAATATAGATTTTGTTGTAATTGGACCTGAGGCTCCCTTAGTAGTTGGAATAGTTGATGCTTTAGAGAAAGGTGGTTTCCCATGCGTTGGACCTAAAATTGAAGCTGCTCAATTAGAAGGCTCAAAGGTTTTTGCAAGAGAATTGTTAGAAAAATATAAGATTCAATCAAACGTGAAGAGTAAAATGTTTGATTCAATGGATGGAGTAGAGAGCTATATAAAAGAGATGGGAGAAATCAATATTGTGGTAAAGCCAGAGGGTTTAACTGGTGGCAAGGGGGTAAAAGTTTATGGAGATCATCTATTTTCAAAAGAAGATATTTTGAAATATTGTCAAGAATTAGTTAATCAAAAAAGCAGGTTTCTCTTAGAAGAGAAATGTGATGGTGAAGAATTCACTCTACAGACTTTTGTTGATGGAAGAAATGTGCTTGGTTCACCATTAGTTCAGGATCACAAACGGGCATATGAAGATGATGAGGGGCCAAATACAGGAGGGATGGGATCTTATTCTATGGAAGATCATCTTATGCCTTTTATTACTCAAGAAGATGTCACTAAAGCGCTTGAAGATATGAAAAAGACAGTGGCAGCAGTAAAATCAGAAACTGGCATAGGATATAAAGGATTTTTATATGGTCAATTCATGAAAACTGCGAAAGGATTAAAACTTATTGAATACAATTCCCGATGGGGCGACCCTGAGGCTATGAATGTTTTACCTCTCCTTAAAGGAAACTTTGTAGATATATGTTGGTCGATCATAGATGGAAATCTATCTCATAATTTTAAATTTGAAAATAAGGCAACTGTGTGCAAATATTTAGCTCCAGAAGGATACCCTGTTAATCCTAAAAAGGATGAGCCTGTTAAAATAAATAAAGAGAAAATTGATAAAACAGGGGCAAAATATTATTATGCGTCAGTTTATAGAGAGGGGGAAAAAATATACACTACAACTTCAAGGGCAATTGGAATATTAGGAATTGCTAATTCATTAGAAAAAGCTGAAGAGATTGCTGAAACGGGAGTAGAATGTATTAAAGGTAAACTTTTTCATAGAAAGGATGTAGGTACGCGAAAACTATTACAAAAACGAATTGACCATATGAATTCTCTTTTAAATAAATGAGAAGTGTTTTTTAGTTTGTAATTTATCTAGTTATTGGATTATTATATTCTATAATCATCAACTTATAATATTACTATTATTAATTCATTCTTAAATCATGAATTGGCATGAAAAAAACGCTGAATTTAACGCTTTAATCAGACAACTCTTTCATGATGATGATTGGCAGAAAAGAGCTGAAGCTGCAAGACAACTTGGCGTGTTAAAAGACGGAAGAGCTACGAATTTATTGTGTAGAGCGCTTAGATCTGAAAAAGATCACATAGTAATCAATAAAATAATAGAGGCTTTAGGAAGAATTAGAGATGGGAGAGCAACATTAAGAATTATAGAATACCTAAAAGAGGAGCAAGAGAAATACAACCCAGATAAGTATAGAATTATATATATAATTGAAAGTCTGACAAGAATTAAAGATAGAAGAGCTTTAGCATATCTTGGACCTTTATTAGATTCTTCTGATGATGATATAAAAAAATTGACACTAAAAGCTTTCGACATAATAGAACCAAATTGGAAGGAGATAATTGAAAGAGAGAGAAATAAATCAATCCAAGAAATTTTTAAAATTAGGGATTGATATAATAATAGTTCATTGGCCTATTCTTTAGGTTCTTTTTATAAATCACAAAAACTTACTAAATAGTTATTTAAGAATGTAAAATTCTTTCTATAATAAAATAATAGAAAGTAATCCATAAAGGAAAGATTTTTCTTAGAGTAGATTATATATATTATCCCCTAAAAATTCTAAATAGATAAAAATTATATTTTAATTTTCCAATTTTTATATAAGAAAATGTTAATTTTCTCTTTTACTATTGTATGATTTAAATCCTAAAAAGTTAAATGGTGTAATTATTAATAATGGCACGCACGTTTGAAAGTCACAATAAAATTGGTCAGATTTTCTCTGAAAATATTGATGATCTCATATTTATACTGAATGATAAGAACCGATGTGAATATGTTAATTTTCAAGCTTTTACCGAAAAGAAAAAAATTTATGATTTTATTCATCCAGAGGATCTCAAGCGAGTAATAAAAATAATAAAAGATATATTCAGATTAGGTCATGGAATGGGAGAAGCTCAAATTAAATATGAGAATAAACCATTTAGATGGTTTGAAATTAAGGGAAAGAGTTTCATAGATAGTGAAGATAATGCTAAAAAAGTGTTCTTAATCTGTAGAGATATTACCAAGTTTAAAAAATTTGAATTTGATTTAAATAAGAGTCACGCTCGCTTCGATGACTTAGCAGATTCTTTACCAGAGATACAATTTTGGAAACTTCTTCAAACAAGAGAAGGAAAAACTGTTGTGCAGAAAACAAGAGAAATGTTAGAATTAATATTTGATAATATACCTCAGCTTATTTATTGGAAAGATACAAACTTGGTTTATATGGGATGTAACAAGAATTTTGCCCTTTTAAATAAGATAAAAGAACCTACAAGTATTATTGGGAGAACTGATAAAGATCTAATTTGGCTCAAGGATAATGTCAAATTTATTCAAGATAGGGAAACAGAAGTTATGAGAAATGATAATCCAGAATATAATGCTATCGAATCATTAATTACTTTAGAAGGCAAGCAAACTTGGTTTGAGATTAACAGAATTCCTTTACATGATTCCAAGGGTAATGTAGTGGGGATACTAGTTACCTATGAAGATATTACAATACGTAAAATTGCTGAACAAAAATTAAAAGAATCTGAAAAAAAGTACCGTCACTTATTCGAAAGTTCTCCATATTCAATTATATTAGTAGATAGAAACGGAAAAATAATAGATGCTAATCCTGTAACTGAAAAAATATTTGGTAGAACTATTGATGATTTGATAAATAAAAGTTTTTTAGACGTACGTATCAAGCCTGAAAATGTTTTACCATTATTTAAACAGAGATATACAGATATCCTGGAAGGAAAGGTTCCAGATCCTATTGAAGTACAAGTCTCTAGATCTACTGACAACCGTAAAGTTTGGATAAATATTGATGATTCACTTGTCGAAATTGGAGATGAAACTGTCTTTCAAGTAATTATTCAAGATATTACAGAAAAGAAAATCGCTGAACAAGAACTAAAGAAATCTCAGGAAGAATTAAAAATCCTAAATATAGAATTGGAGCAAAAAGTATTTGAAAGATCTAAAGATTTAATAGAATCTGAACAACAATATCGTACTACGATAGATTCATTAAATGATCTATTACATGTTGTTGATAAAGATTTAACAATTATTTTAGTAAATAAAGAACTTAAGAGATGGCTCGTCGATCTGAATATTAATGCAGACATACTTGGTAGAAAGATTTCTGAAGCGTTCCCATTCTTACCACCTAAGATTTATGAAGAATATAAGCAGGTCTTTGAAAGCGGAATGCCTCTTATTACAATGGAGACTACTATATTACCAGATATTGATGTAATCACAGAAACACGAAAAATTCCAATCTTTAGTGAAGGGAATGTTAACCAAATAATCACTATTATACGAGATATCACTGAAAGCAAGAAAATGGAAAATCAATTGAAAGAATCCGAAGAGAATTTTCGAAATATGATAACTAATTTGGATGAGGGATATTATAAAATAGAAATGGATGGCAAAATATTATATCATAATCCCGCTTTCAGTAAGATTGCGGGGTACGATTTCAATGAAAATTTAATCGGTAAACAACAACCTTTCTATTGGAGAACACCAGAGGATAGAGATAATTATATCGGAGAATTACTAAAAAAAGGATTTATTAGAAATTATATTGTACATGTCAAAAAGAAAATTGGGGAAGAAATAGTTGTTCAGGTAAATGCTCATCTAATAAGAGATGATAATAATAAACCAACTGCCATTGAAGGAACATTTTCTGATATTACTGAAAAATTCCGATTAGAACAGGAGTTGTTGGAATCTGAGAAGAAATTAAGGCAACAGAATATTGAGTTAAAGAAACTAGATAAAGTCAAAAATGATTTTATTACAATGGCTGCCCATGAATTGAAAACGCCATTAATTTCTATTTCGGGATATACAGACTATATCCTTATGAAACATAGGAGCCAATTAAACCTTGAAATTACACAGGATTTATTAACTGTACAGAGAAATGTTAATAGATTAGAAGTTTTAATGGATCAACTATTAGATGTCTTGAAAATAGATGAAAATGAATTAAAATTGCAGAAGGAATTGGTAAATGTCAGTAAAATAATAAATGATTGCCTTGATGAATTAAGTTATCTTATCAATGAAAAAAATCTTGAGATAATATTAAATATAGAACACGAAATCATGTTAGATGTGGATTCTACACGTATTTTTTCAGTTTTTACCAATTTACTTTCAAATGCGATTAAATTCACTCCTGATTATGGCTGGATAGAAATTAGTGCAAAAGAAGAGGATAATAAATATGTTTTTGAAGTAAGAGATAATGGAATTGGATTGGTTGAAGATGAAATAGGACGATTATTTAAAAAATTTGAAAGGATTAAACCTCCAATTATAAATGAACATCTTAATATTCAGGATTCTGGGACAGGTTTAGGGCTATATATTACTAAAGGGATTATTACTGCTCATGGAGGCAAAATATGGGCAAGTTCAGAAGGAGAAAATAAAGGTTCAACGTTTTCTTTTACACTACCAATTTAAAATTTATTTAAATATATGAAATTTCAATTTTCTAAATATCATTGATGTTTTGGATTATATTAGAACAATTAAAATTCTATTTAATTAATTTTTCTTTAATAATAAACAGAAATTTATTTATCTGTTATGAAATATTATTGTTCTTTCAGAGATTAAATTAAAGTATTCTTTTTTATGTTTGAAAACCAAAATGGCAACATTAATTATTACTGAAAAAAATAAGGCCGCAGAAGCTATTGCAAAAGCATTAGGTCCTGTTAAAACAATTAAAAAAGCAAAATCATTAAATATATATTCAATTAACTCAAAAAATCTTTTTGTAATTCCTTTACGTGGGCATCTCCTCGAATATAGAAATATTGATGTTTTTAAAAGTTGGACAAATCCTCCTCCACGGGAAATATTAACAAATCCGAAATCCATTAAGAAATTCCAAATCAGTGGTTTGGGACCATATATTAAGGCACTTAAAGAATATGCGAAACAGTGTGATCATTGTATCATTGGAACTGATGCTGATATTGAAGGGTGTAATATTGGGTTATTTGATGCATTTCCATTTGTAATGCAGGTAAATCCAAAAATAAAAATATCGCAATTGTGGCTTAGTTCCCTTCAAAAAAATGAAATAATAAATAAATTTAATAATCTGATAGTACCAAAATATAGTTGGGGCGAATCAGGAGAAGCAAGAGCAATTATCGATGCATTGATTGGATTTTCAGCTACTAGAGAAATTACAAATACTCTACGTTCCTTGTTAAATAAATTCAGAGTTAGGTTTACTTCAGTTGGTCGTGTCCAGACCAGTCTTTTATATTTAATATATCTCAGAGAACAAAAGATTTTAAATTTCGTTCCAGAACCTTATTTTCTAATTGACGCTGATTTATTTCACGCAAATGGTGTTTTTAGGGCTCATCATCAACTGAATCCCTTTAAAAAGGATCTAGAAATTATAGCAAGACAGATATTTCAAAAAATTAGAAATGAGAAGGTTGGAAAGGTCATAGATAATTCTAAGAAAGTTATTAGAAGATCCCCCCCAACACCATTGAATACTTCAAAAGCTCTAGTTTTATTAACAAAGAATTTAAGAATCTCTGCAAATACAGCTATGCGAACAATGAATTCCTTATACCTGAATAAGATAATCTCTTATCCGAGAACTGATAGTGATGTTTACAAATCAAATTTTAATCACGGTGAAATCCTTCAAAAATTTACCTTACATTCACAATTTAAACACTACACTATAAACTTATTAAAGAATAAGAGGATAAATCCAACTAAAGGAAAGAGAGATATGGGAGACCACCCTCCAATCACCCCTCTTGAAAGTTTAGAGGTTAATAGTTCAAGATTCGAGAACAATTTGCAAAAAAGGGTTTATAATCTCCTTGCACGACATTACCTCGCACTTTTTGGAGAAGAAGCTTTAGAATCAAAACAATATTTAAATATACTCATTAAGGAAGAGCCTTTTAATGCCCAGATCGTATCGTTGATCTCACTAGGATTTTTAGAAATTGCCCCTTTTCTTAAACCAAAATATGACGAGGAGATCCAAATTATTGGTGACGAAATCCCAATAAAGGAGATATTATTTGTCCAAAAAGAAACACAACCTCCTGCTAGATATACCGACACTTCATTGCTTAAACTAATGGAAAAAAATCATCTGGGGACGAAATCTACTAGACCCGTCATAATAAAATTATTACTGACTCGTGGTTTAACAAATAGAGTAAAATATCATTACTTTATAACGGATTTGGGTAAATTTCTTATTGAAAACTTAATTGAAATATGGTTACCCTTTTTAAAACCTGATTTTACTAGAAGAGTGGAAGGAAAACTTGAAGAAATAAAAGATAAAAAAAAGAAAATGAAGGATGTTGTAGATGAGATAAGACAGGAGTTTTTGCAATTATTTGATAAATTCTTAATAAACAAGCATAAACTAATTGCTAAGATTGATACTTATCAGATGGAATACACTATTCCACTAACCTCATCAAATTGCCCTTTTTGTAATAAAAATCCTATGAAATTCATTGATATTAAAAATAAGAGATTTTTAGTTTGCTCTGATGAAAACTGCAAAAAATTTTTATCTTTACCTAAGAATGGAAAATTGCTTTTATTAGATTCCGTTTGTTCAATTTGTAATTTTAATATTTTTAAGGTTGTACTTAGGAAATACAATAAACCTTTCACTTACTACTTATGTCCTAAATGCTGGACTTCAGCTCTTAAAGATAAATCAGGTAAAGGCTTTTGTAATAATTGTAATGAATATAAAATCTTTAAAGGACAATGCATAAAAAAATGAAAGAGAATCATACGGGAAAGAAAGACTAAAGAAAATCGTTTGAATCAAATCTATAAGCAGCTCGCGTTAAACCGACGTAATTATCATTCAATTTATACAGCATCTTACCATTTACGATTTTCTTCTGTAGATAATTATTTTTAATAGTGTGGTTTAAACCATGAACCATTGTTCCCAAAGTTACAGGACCAACGAATCCATGTTGTTTTTTTGTAACTCTTATTAATTCTAATTCAGAATGCCATTGCCCATCAAGTAGAGCAATCAATATTTCATTTTTTATTGGAGTTTTGATATCCTTAATTTTATTAAACAAATTCGAATAGCTTGGTTTATAAAACCTTTTTTCGTCAAAATCTTCCATATTCCAATATCCCTTTAAAAGAAGTGATTATAATAAGAATAAATATTGAAATTTCTTATTTAACAAAATGTATTATCTCAGTGTTATTAGAGTATTTCAAAGAAATAAATTTAGGATGTTATAATAAATTAGGTGGAATACCTTCATTAAAATATTTTGCACGAGTAATCCAATTTTGGGAAAATTCTGGGATCATTGCTAAAATCGATCCTCCAATCCACACAGAAAAGGTTCGTTCCATCGGTGCTATTATTCTAATCACTTGATTTTTTTTCTTCCTTCGTGCTAATTCTAATTCTAATTCTTGATAAATGCGAGATTTTAAATTAGGAAACATACTGGATCCACCCGATAAGAAGATATTATTCAACAAATCCTGACGAATATCTAAATCACATGCTTCAATTACATCCATAATAGCTACATGTAATGCATCTTCTTCTAATTCTGATGATGGCTTAAACAATAATTCTGGTACAATAAATCTTTCTTTATTAAGTGAGATTGTAGAACCATCAGGTAAAGAATATTCCTTCTCATACTGTTCACTTCGTTTCTGATCTTCATTATAATCTAGTGAGACAAAACAGGCTTTTTCTTTTAAAACCCTTACCAACTCTCTTCGTATTGAAGAATCAACAGACCACCCAATAGACTCTAGAGTCTGTTCCATATGATGAGTTAACACTCTTCCCCCAATATCCAAAATCCGTACTGCATATCCTAATTTATACCCTTCATAAATCGGAACTATTCTTGTATTACTATCTCCAATTTCTATAATTAGTCCTGTTTGAAAACCACCTGAGTATAAAGTCAACATGGAATCTAACACTGGATAAAAACTCATGCACATGTATTTTTCTAAAAAAAGTTCAAATATTTTTTCTAAATCTTTATATGGGAACAATGGATGCACAGCAAATAAGACATTAACAAGTGTAGGGTCTACTCTTAGGTTATAGAAAATGTAATCAATAATGTTCTCAAAATGATTCCAATCCACAACATTTCCTTTTTCGATAGGATGAAAAATTTTATATAATCCAATAGATTGAATTTCGTCACCTACGTATATTTCATTTTCACGAGAAGCCTTAGATTCATAATTGGCACCTACACTTTGATATTTTGGTTTTCCAACCATAGTTAAGAAAACTTGAGACGGCGAGTCTTCTCCCGCGAATCCAATTTTTGTACTGAATTGACCAATATCCAATATAACTGTTAAATTTCCCATACCTTATTATACTTTAAATTTAATTTTTAGATAACTACCCGAAATAACTCTATCTAATATATTATTTTGATTATTAAAAAAACATTCCTACTTCTATACTAATAGAATCTTTAATGGATAATAAATTCACTTGACAAAAAAAAAGAGTAGAATTCTAAGTCTCTATGTGAAAATTTTATCTCATTTACATGTAAATTCGCTGTATCTTCTATCCACTCTAAGTCTAAATAATAGAGCTACGATATTAAGAAAAAAGGAAGATTAAAAAACTTTTAGGCTCTTATTCTCCTCTCATAATTTTCTTTAGACGATTTAGTTCATCTAACATTTCATCTCGAAGAGATCCTAAGCCTCCACCTACTTTAGGAGCTGTTGTTGGCCCTGCTGTTGGCGCAGGCGGTCCAGGTCTTTTTGCAAATGCTGGGGAACTTGGTGGACCAGCGCCTGGTGGTCCACTAGGGGCTTTTGGGGGACCTGTACTTGGTGCTATAGGGGGCGCACCACCAGATGGAGGCAATTTGGGAGCGGGTGGTAAACTAGGCTTTTTGGGTGGACCACCACTACTGGGTGGTGCAGTTGGAGGCCCCGCTTTTTTAGGTGGTCCAGCGCTAGGGGATCTTGGCGCAGATGGAGGCCTAGCACCTGGGGGAGCGGGGGCTGCTGGAAGCGAGGTTGCAGGAGCTGCTGTAGAAACTGGAGCTGCTGCACCTCCACCAGTACTTAATAAACTAAATAATGTACTAGCGGCAGCTGTTTTAGCCTGACCATCAGTTGCTGCAACAATTTTTTTAGAGGAAGTACTTACGGTTACAACTTCTTCACCAATAGAAACTTCCTTTAAATCCTTCTGAGCTTTTGCTAAAGATTTGATAAAGTCATTAATTCCCTTAACTGTTTCTTCCAGATCATCAGCAAGAGAATTTAAACCCTTTTTCATAAAGTTAATAACTCGTTCAATTTTCTTCTGTTCTTTTGAAACCACGTTCTACTCAATTCCTCTAATATTATTGAAAGATTGATTAAAATTAAAATTACTATTTATTATCTTTATATTTTAATTATATAAAATATATTAATATGTATTTATATTTTTATTCCATTCTTAATTGACTCTATAAATCCCAATATTATCTACATCTAGAAAAAC